>DAOMFB010000337.1:0-3769 GCA_035429585.1 Thermoanaerobaculia bacterium | reverse complement strand
GGGCTACCTCGTCGAGCTCGTCGCCGCGACGCGCGAGCCGCGGGCCTACGGCCTGCCCGCACTCGCGGACTTCGTCCCGTACGGCGCCTCTCCCCCCCCCACCCTCGCCCCCCTCTCCACCCCCCCGGCCCCCGCCCTCCTCTGCCGGCGCGGATGGCAGGCCCTCCACGCCGGCGCCGTCGTCGGCCCGAAGGGAGCGGTCGTCCTCCGCGGTCCGGCCGGCGCCGGGAAGTCGACGCTCGTGGCCGCCCTCCACGCCGCCGGATTCGGGGTCCTGGCCGACGAGAGCCCCCTCGTCTCGCGGACCGACCGGGACGACCTCGCGGCGGCGGTCCGCGACCTGACGCTCCTTTCCTCCGGGGCGACGCTCCTCGGGCTCGGGGACGCGACGCGCTTCGCGTTCACGGGGGACGAGGAAAAGCGCCGGATCGACCTCTTCGCCGGAGGCTCTCCCGCCGCCCGGCGGGCGCGGCTCGCCGCGGCCGTCCTCCTCGGGGACCGCGACCGGACGCCGGCGGCGCTCGTCCCGCTCGGCGCGGAGGAGTTCGCCGCCGCCTTCCGCGAGGGCGAGATCCCGCAGGAGCGGGACGGCGCGGACCCCGACGCCGTGGCCTGCGCCTGGGGGGCGCGGGCCGTCTTCCGTCTGGACGGCGCCCGTGATCTGATGGGCGCCGTCACAAGTCTCGTCGCCCTTTTGGTGTAGAGTTGAGAACGGATCTCATGAACGACAGCCGTCGCGTCCTCCTCGCCCACGCCTTCTTCCTCGTCCACGACGGGAAGCAGACGCGGAAGATGCGCCCCTACCCGCCGCTCGCGACGCTCCTGACGGCGGCCGTCCTCCGGGCGCGCGGCCACGAGGTCGCCCTCTTCGACGCCATGCTCTCCCCCGGCGAGGAGGAGTTCGCGTCGCGCCTCGCGGCCGAGCGCTTCGACGCCGTCCTCCTGGTCGAGGACGGTTTCAACTTCCTGACGAAGATGTGCACCACCCGGATGCGGGAGGCCGCCCTCTCGATGATCCGCGCGGCGAAGGCGCAGGGCCTTCCGGTGGCGGTGAACAGCCCGGATGCGGCCGACCGCCCGGAGCTCTACCTCGCGGCCGGGGCCGACGCCGTGATGCTCGGCGAGACCGAGCGGACGGCCCCGGAGCTCGTCGCCGCGTGGGCCGATCCCGCGCCGCGCCTCGCCGGGATCGCGGGGCTCGCCCTTCCGGCGGAGGGAGGCCTCGTCCACCGGACGCCGCCGCGTCCCTTCCTCGAGGACCTCGACGCGCTCCCTCTCCCCGCATGGGACCTCGTGGACGCCTCGCGCTACCGGGCGACGTGGCTCCGGGCGCACGGGCGCTTCTCGTGGAACGCCGTGACGACCCGCGGCTGCCCCTACCGGTGCAACTGGTGCGCGAAGCCGCTCTATGGCACCCGCTACGCGCAGCGGAGCCCGCAGGCCGTCGCGGACGAGATGGCCGCCCTCAAGGCCCGCGTCCGCCCCGACCACCTCTGGTTCGCCGACGACATCTTCGGCCTGACGCCCCGCTGGATCGAGTCGTTCGCCGAGGAGGTGACCCGCCGGGACGCCCGGATCCCCTTCACGATGCAGTCGCGCATCGACCTGATGACCCCCTCGGCCGTCCAGGCCCTCGCCGACGCGGGGTGCGAGGAGGTCTGGATGGGCGTTGAGTCGGGGTCGCAGAAGATCCTCGACGCGATGGACAAGGGGGCCCGCGTCGAGCAGACCCGGCGCGCCACGCGGCTCCTGAAGCGCCACGGGATCCTCCCGTCGTGGTTCCTCCAGCTCGGGTACACCGGCGAGACGTGGGAGGAGATCCTGACGACGCGCGCACTGCTCCGCGAGGAGCGGCCGCACGACATCGGCGTCTCCGTCTCCTACCCGCTGCCGGGCACCGTCTTCTTCGACCGCGTCCGGGAGCAGATGCGAAGCCAGACGAACTGGAGCGACACGGACGAGCTGGCGATGCTCTTCGAGGGGACCTACACGAGCCCCTTCTACCGGACCGTGCGCGACCTGCTCCACTCCGAGGCGCTCGTCCTCGCGGGGCGCGAGGGGCCCATGGACGCCGCCGCGATCGACGCGGCGTGGAACGACCTCTCCCGGCGCGAGCGGGAATTCCGGTCGGCACGGTCGATCCTTCCCGCCTCCGAGAACCCCTTCGCGGCCTCGGCCGGCGCCTGAGGGAACGCCCGCGGCGGCCTCCATGTCCGCATCCGGCGACGTCCTCCTCTCCCACGGCTACTTCCTCGCCGAGGACGAGAAGGAGCGGCAGATCATGAAGCCGTATCCGCCGCTCGGGCTCCTCTACCTCTCGGGGTTCCTGAAGAGCCGCGGCTTCGCCCCCCGGGTCTTCGACACGACCTTCCGGACGCGGGACGACCTCTACGCCGCGCTGGCGACGTGGACCGGCGCGAAGGTCCTCGGGCTCTACACCAACCTGATGACGCGGCGGGCCGTCGTCGAGATCGCCGCGAAGGCCCGGGAGCTCGGCTTCACCGTCGTCCTCGGCGGCCCGGAGAGCGCGAACTACCCGGAGGAGTACCTCGCCCGCGGCGCCGACGTCGTGGTCCTCGGGGAGGGGGAGGAGACGCTCGCCGAGCTCCTGCCGGCGCTCGCCGCGCGGGGACCCCACGCGCTGCACGGCGTCGCCGGGACGGTCTTCCGGGACGCGGACGGAACGGCCGTGCACAACCTGCCGCGCCTGCAGATCGCGGATCTCGACGCGATCCCCGACCCGGACCGCGAGGCGATCGACGTGGACGCGTACGTGGACGTCTGGCGGACGCACCACGGCGCGGGGAGCGTCAACCTGATCACCGCCCGCGGGTGCCCCTACAAGTGCGACTGGTGCTCGCACGCCGTCTTCGGATTCACCCACCGGCGCCGGTCCCCCGCGCGCGTGGCCGACGAGGTCGCGCGGATCCGCGACCGGTACCGTCCCGACCAGCTCTGGTACGCCGACGACGTCTTCACGCTGCAGCACGGCTGGCTCTTCGCCTACGCGAAGGAGCTCAGGGCCCGGGGCCTCTGGATCCCGTTCGAGACGATCTCGCGCGCCGACCGGATGATGAAGGAGGAGGTCCTCGAGACCCTCGCCGGGATGGGCTGCTCGCGGATCTGGATCGGCTCGGAGAGCGGGAGCCAGCGGATCCTCGACGCCATGCAGCGGGGCGTCACGGTGGAGCAGGTCCGGTGGGCGACGAAGGCCGCACAGCGCCACGGCATCGCGGTCGGGATGTTCCTCATGTGGGGCTACGACGGCGAGACGGTGGAGGACATCGAGGCGACGATCGAGCACGTCAAGCAGTCGGGGCCCGACGTCTTCTTCACGACGGTCGCCTACCCCATCAAGAACACGGGCTACTTCGACAAGGTGGCCGGCCGCGTCGTCCTCGGCAAGACGTGGGACGACGCCACGGACCGCGACCACCGGATCGCCGGGCGGCACGGCCGGACGTACTACCGGCATGCCGACCGGTGGCTCCGGAGCGAGGTGGAGGCGCACCGTCTCGACCCCTCCGACCCCGGCGCGGCCGCGGCGAAGCGGATCGAGGCCCGCGCGGCGCGGGAGGCGCTCCTCGCCGCCGCGGACGAGGTCGAGGCGTGACCGCGGCCGCGTCGCCGTTCGACGCGCTCGCCGCGGCCTACGACGCGGAGTTCACGGCCACGCCCCTCGGCCGGCGCCTGCGGCGCGCCGTCTGGCGGCACCTCGACGCGGCCTTCCCCGCGGGAGCGCGGGTCCTCGACCTCGGGTGCGGCACGG
>DAOMFB010000336.1:0-3773 GCA_035429585.1 Thermoanaerobaculia bacterium | reverse complement strand
GCGGCGGGCCCCGACTAGAATCTCCCGGTGGCGCGGGGACCTTCCGGAGCGCTCTTCTGGCCGGCGGCCGCGGGCCTGGCGCTCGCGGGGGCCCTCCTCGCCCACGACGCGGGCCGCCTGAACAGCGCGACGATGGACGAGCCCTTCCACGCGCTCGCCGGCGCCGAGTACGTCATCGCCGGCACCTACTTCGCGAACCTCGAGCATCCGCCGCTGGCGAAGCTCCTCGCGGGCGTCTCCCTCCGCCTCGCCGGCGCCCGGCCGCCCCGCGTCCCGAGGCCGTTCTCCATGCGGACGGCCGAGCAGCCCCGGCCGTGGGCGTTCTCGGGAGATCCCCTCCCGGCCGACCGGCTCTTCGCCGCGGCGCGCCTCCCGTTCTACGGGCTGCTGTTCCTCCTCGTCCTCGCGGCGGCGGCGGCGGTGCGGCACTGGGGAGGCGATCTCGCCGGCCTCTCGGCCGCGGCGCTCCTTGCGTTCGAGCCGACCCTTCTCGCCCATGCCGCCGTGGTCCACACCGACGTGGCGGCGTCCCTCGGGTTCTTCGGGACGATCGCCCTCGCCCTCCTCGCGATCGAGCGGCGCTCGGTCGGGCTCTGGGCGGCGGCGGGCGCGGCGCTGGGCGCCACGCTCGCGGCAAAGTTCTCCGCCGTCCTCCTCCTGCCGGTCCTCGGAGCCCTGGCGCTCGCGGCGGCTCTCCGGGAGCGCCGGGCCGGCCCGCGGGCGGGAGGCTCTCCGGGCGGCCGGCCGCTCCGCGGCCTTCTCGTCGCGGGGGGCGTGGCCGCGGTCGTCCTCTTCGGCAGCTACGCCGTCGCCATGCGCTCGATGAGCCGCGGCGACGCGGAGAGCGCCGTCCGGATGTTCCTCGCGTCGCGCGCCGTCCCGGCCGAGGCCGCCGGGCGCGTCGTGCGGCTCTCGAACCTCTTCCCTCCGGCCGGGCACTACGCCGCCGGCCTCGCGGGGATCGAGGCGCAGAACCGGACCGGAGGCGGCGTGAACTACCTCCGCGGGCGCCTCTCGCCGGACGGCTTCTGGGACTACTTCTTCGTCGCCTTCGCCGTGAAGTCCTCGGTCGGCCTCCTCGCCGTCCTCGCGGCGGGACTCGCCGCGCTCCTCTCCGGGCGGGCACGGCTCGACCTGACGCTCTCGGCGCTCCTCTTCCCGGCGCTGTACCTCTTCGCCTCCGGCATGGCGACCTCCTACAACATCGGCGTCCGCCACGTCCTGCCGGCGGTCCCCCTCCTCGTCGCCGCGGCGGTCCTCGCGGTGACCCGGGCCGTGCCGGCCCGCGCCGCCGCGGCGGTCCTCCTCGCGGGCGCGGCGCTGCAGGCGGCGGAGGTCCTCCGGGTGCACCCGCACGAGATCTCCTTCTTCAACGCGCTGGCCGGCGGCCCGGCGCGGGGCGCGGCCTGGCTGAACGACTCGAACCTCGACTGGGGGCAGGACCTGCGCCGGCTCTCCGCGGCGCTCCGGGAGCGGGGCGAGGAGGCGTCGACGACCGTCGCCTACTTCGGCGGCGCCGACCCGGCCGTCGAGCTGCCGCGCGCCCGGATCTTCGACCCGGCGCGGCCGGACGTGCCGCCCGGCCTCTACGCCGTCTCGTCCTTCCTCCTCTGCTGCGGGCCGGAGACTCTCCGGGTCCACGGCGACGCCGCGGGGGCGGCCGGCTTCGAGCGGCTCCGGCGCGCCGTCCGCGAGCGCGGCGTCGCCGTCGGGCGCGTGGGATACTCGATCGAGCTGTACCGGATCCCCGAAGGGAAAGAGCCCCCGCGATGAAGCTGTCGGTCATCATGCCCGCCTACAACGAGAAGCGGACGATCCGCGAGATCGTCGCCCGCGTGCTCGCCGTCGACCTCGGAGGGATGGAGAAGGAGCTCGTCATCGTCGACGACGGCTCGACCGACGGGACCCGGGACATCCTCCGGCAGATGGACGGCTCGAACGGGGTCCGCGTCCTCTTCCAGCCGCAGAACATGGGCAAGGGCGCGGCCGTCTGGACGGGCCTGCGCGCCTCGACGGGCGACGTGGCCGTCATCCAGGACGCCGACCTCGAGTACGACCCGACGGAGTACCCGCTCCTCCTCGGCCCGATCCTCGACGGGAAGGCGGACATCGTCTACGGCTCCCGGTTCCTCGGGAACCCGCACGGGCACCGCGTCCTCTACTTCTGGCACACCGTGGGCAACCGCCTCCTGACCCTCATGTCGAACGTCTTCACGAACCTGAACCTCACCGACATGGAGACCTGCTACAAGATGATGACGCGCGAGGTGGTGGACCGCCTCGACCTCCAGTCGAAGCGGTTCGGCATCGAGCCGGAGATCACCTGCAAGGTGGCCCGGATGCGCGCCCGGATCTTCGAGGTCCCCATCTCCTACAGCGGGCGGACGTACGAGGAAGGGAAGAAGATCGGCCTCAAGGACGCGTTCCAGGCGGTCTGGGTCATCCTGAAGTTCTTCCGCTGGGAGGCGCCGCGGGGCGACGTCGGGACGATGACGCTCCGGCGGATGGCGGCCCTGGCCCCGTACAACCGGTGGCTCCACGAGCGGTTCGAGAAGCACCTCGGGCGGCGGGTCCTCGAGGTCGGCTCCGGCGTGGGGAACCAGACGCGCTACTTCGTCGACCGCGAGCGGGTCGTCGCCTCCGACGTCGAGGCCCACTACGTCCGCGAGCTCACGACCAAGTTCGGGAAGCTCTCGAACGTCCGGATCGCCTCGTTCCGGTTCCCGCTCTCCGGCGCGGACCGGCAGGCGCTCCTCTCCGAGCAGGTCGACACGATCGTCTGCCTGAACGTCCTCGAGCACATCGAGGACGACCGCGCCACGCTCCGCGACTTCGCCTCCGTGCTCCCGCCCGGAGGGCGGCTCGTCCTCCTCGTCCCGGCCCTCGCGGCGCTCTACGGCTCCCTCGACGTCCACCTCCGGCACTACCGGCGGTACGAGCGCGACCCCCTCGCGTCGCTCGTGACGGAGGCGGGCTTCGCGGTCGACGAGGTCCGCTTCGTGAACCGCCCCGGCGTGGCCGGCTGGTGGCTGAACTCGCGCGTCCTGAAGCGGAAGGTGCTCCCGAAGGGGCAGCTCGGGGCCTTCCGGTGGCTCCTCCCGCTGCTCCGGTCCGAGGAGAGGAATCCGCCGTCGTTCGGCATGTCGCTCCTCGTCCTCGCCCGCCGGGTCTGAGGCCGCGGGGGCGATGGAGCGCCGCGACCGCGCCCCGGGAGCCGCCCTGGCGCTCGCGGCCGTCGCGCTCCTCTTCGCCGTCCGCTTTCACGCCTTCCTCGCCGGCGGGACGCTCTACCGGCGCGACGCCGGCTTCTTCTTCCAGCCCTGGCGCGCCCTCTACGCGCGGCTCTCGGCGGCGGGCTTTCCGTTCTGGAACGACCTGCTCTCGAACGGGCGCGCGTACGCGGCGAACCCGAACGCGGCGGTCTTCTGGCCCCTCTCGCCGCTCCTCCTCGTGGCGACGCCGACGGCGCTGGCGCTCGCCAACGTCGCGCTCCTCGTCGGCCTCTTCCTCGTCGCGCTCCGGGCCGCGGGGCTCGGTGCCGCGGCGGCCGCCGCGGGGAGCGCCGTCCTCCTCTTTTCGGGCGTCCTCCAGTCGATGCCGGTCTACGCCGGGATTCCCGCCGCCGCCGCGCCGCTCGTCCCGGCGGCTCTCTGCTTCCAGGCGATCGGCCGGGGCGACCCCGGACGGGGGCGTTTCGCGGCGCTCGGCGCCCTGGCCCTCGGGCTCTCCGCGCTCGGGGGCGAGCCGGCCGTCACGGCGACGGGCGGCCTGGC
>DAOMFB010000335.1:0-3778 GCA_035429585.1 Thermoanaerobaculia bacterium | reverse complement strand
CGTTCCGCCCTCGCCGGCGCCGCCGTCCGGCGGCGCTCCCTTCGGCTTCGTCATCCGGCGCCGGAGCTCCCGCTTGGCCCGGTAGACGCGCATGTCGACGGCGTCCGTGGAGATTCCCTCCTCCCGCGCGATCGCCCGGGAGGGGACCTCCTCGACGAAGCGCCGGACGAGGAGGGCGCGCATCCGCTCCGGCAGGAGGTCCAGCGCCCGCCGGAACCTGTGGGCGCGGCTCGAGGCGGGGGCGTCCCGGAGCGGATCGCCGGATGCCGGCAGCTGCACCGCCCCGCTCAGGCCGTCGTGGACGCTCGATTTCGCGACGCGCCGGCAGTACTCGAGGAAGACGTTCTTTCCGACGCCGAGGGAGTAAGCCTCGAGCGATTCGAGGAGCTCGCCCCGGCTCATCCGCTGGAAGACGCGCAGGAGCGTCTCCTGCGCGAGGTCCCGGGCGTCGTCCTCCGTCTTCACCCCCCGGGACAGGAAGAAACGCCGGAGCTTCTCCGGGAGCCGTCCCAGGTCGACGTCGGCGGGATCGTTCCAGACGCTCATCGAATTTCGGACCGCCGCGAGGCGGGCCCGGGGCATTGTATTCCCCGGCGAGAAAGTCCCGGTCTTCTCGTCGCGGTGTCTAATAAAATTAGTCAAAACAGGCACTTTCTCCGAATGAATTACGGAACCCTTCTCGCACGTCGCCCTGGGAGTGGCATGGAGCGGCAGGAACCATCGCCCCAGGCCGTTTGACAGGCTGCCCGATCGAGAATTATTATTCATTTCCGTGAATACTCATTCGGGAGTCTCGGCCCTCCGGCGGCGGGACGAGATCCTGACGCTGATCCGGGAGGAGGCGATCCACTCCCAGGAGGAGCTCCAGCACCGGCTCGCTTCGCGCGGCTTCGTCGTGGCCCAGCCGACCCTCTCGCGGGACCTCCGGGAGCTGGGGCTGGCGAAGTCCGCCCGGGGCTACGTCGCGCCGGGCGCCGGGGGCTCCTTCGTCGACGCGGCAGGGGACCGCGAGCTGCGGGAATCCGGGATGGAGCGCGCGTTCCGCACCTTCGTGCAGCGGGTGGCGACGGCCCACGCCCTCGTCATCGTCAAGACGCCGCCGGCGGCGGCGCACGCCGTCGGCCTCGCCATCGACCGCGCGGAGCTCGCGGACGTGGTCGGGTCGGTCGCCGGCGACGACACGGTCTTTCTCGCGACGGAGTCGCCCGAGGCGGCGGGACGGCTCGCCGCCCGGCTCTCGCGCCTCCTGGAGCGCCCCCGCGCGGGCCGGAAGGAGCGCGCGTGAGGAAGGTCGCCGTCGTCGGCGCCACCGGCTACTCCGGCGGCGAGCTCGTCGCCCTCCTCTCGCGGCACCCCGGCGTCGGGCTGGCGGCCGTCTACGCGTCGGGGAGGAAGGACGGCGTCGTGCCGTTCGGACGGCTGCATCCCGCCCTCCGGGGCCGGAGCGGGCCCGACGCGGAGCCGTTCTCCGTCGAGCGGCTCGCGGCGAGCGGCGCGGAGATGGCCTTTCTCGCCACGCCCAACGAGACGTCCGCCGAGGCCGGCCCGGAGCTCCTCGCCCGCGGCGTCCGCGTGATCGACCTCGCGGGGGCGTTCCGGCTTCGCGACGCGGCGGCCTACCCGGCCTGGTACGGCTTTCCCCACCCGGCGCCGGAGCTCCTCCGGGAGGCCGTCTACGGCCTGACCGAGTGGTGCGGAGACGAGCTCGCCGGAGCGCGGCTCGTGGCGAACCCCGGCTGCTACCCGACCTCGGTCCTCCTCGCGCTCAAGCCGGTGGCGCGGCTCCTCGACCCGGCGCAGCCGGTCGTCTGCGACGCGAAGAGCGGCGTCTCGGGGGCGGGGAAGAAGAGCGACGTGGCCTACTCGTTCGCCGAGCTGTCCGGGAACTTCAAGGCGTACGGCGTCGGCACGCACCGGCACGAGCCGGAGATGCGCCAGGAGCTCGGTCTCGCGGCGGACGCGCCGTTCGTCTTCGTGCCGCACCTCCTCCCCGCCGTCCGCGGCATCCTCTCGACGATCCACGTGTCGTTTCCCTCCGCGCTCCCCGCCGAGGCGCTCGCCGCGGCCTACGGGGTCTACGCGAAGACTCCCTTCGTGCGGGTCCGCCCGGCGGGGGAGCTGCCGCAGCTCTCGGACGTCGTCGGGACGCCGCGCTGCGACATCGGCTTCGCCCTCCTGCCGGGCGGGCGGCGCGCCGTGATCGTCTCCGTCCTCGACAACCTCCTGAAGGGGGCCGCCTCGCAGGCGCTCCAGAACATGAACCGGGTTTTCGGCTTCCCGGAGACGGAGGGGCTGGCGTGACCGGCGCCGCGCCGGCGCCCGTTCCCGGGCTGACGGTGGTCAAGCTCGGCGGAAGCCTCCTCGAGGAGAAGAGCCTCCGCGAGAAGGCCCTCGGCGCGATCGCCGCGCGCTGGACGGCCGGACGGAAGATCGTCGTCGTCCACGGCGGCGGGAAGCGGATCGACGCGAGCCTGCAGGCCCTCAAGATCCCGAAGAAGACCTACCGCGGCCTCCGGATCACCGACCCCGAGACGCTGGACGTCGTCGTGTCGGTCCTCTCGGGCATCGTGAACAAGTCGCTCATCGCCGAGCTCCGCTCGCTCGGGATCCTCGCCGCCGGCCTCTCCGGCGCGGACGGCGACACGCTCTGGGCCGAGTTCCACCCGCGCGTGGACGGCGTCGACTTCGGCTTCGTCGGGCGGGTGACGTACTCGAACCCGACGCTCCTCTCGGCCGTGCTCGGCGCGGGGCTCCTCCCGGTCGTCGCCTCGGTGGCGCTCGGCCGCGAGGGGACGCTCCTGAACGTGAACGCCGACGCCGCCGCGGCCGCGCCCGCGTCGGCGCTCCGGGCCGAGACGCTCGTCTTCCTGACGGACGTCGCCGGCCTCCTCGACCCGGAGGGAAAGCTCGTCCCCACCCTCGACCCGGCCACCGCCTGGAGCCTCATCCGCTCCGGCGCCGTCGGCGGCGGGATGCGCCCGAAGCTCCTGGCCTGTCTCGACGCCGTCCACGCGGGCGTCGCGCGGGTCGTCATCGCCGGTCCCGAGAGCCACGCGTCGGCGCTCGCGGACGGAACCGGAGGTACCTGCCTTGCCGCTGTCTGACACCCCCGAGAGCCTCGCCCCCGCCGCCGTCGAGGCGCGGGACCGCGCCGCGATCCTCCCCACCTACGCCCGGACCGCCTTCCATCCCCGGTCGGGGAAGGGGGCGAAGCTCGTCGACGCCGCCGGCAAGGAGTACTGGGACCTCCTCGGCGGCATCGCCGTGAACGCCCTCGGCTACCGGCACCCCCGTCTCGTCCGGGCGATGAAGGAGGAGGCGACGGGCGTCTGGCACGTCTCCAACCTCTTCTACATCCCGGCGCAGGGGCTCCTCGCGGAACGGCTCCTCGCCGCGTCGGGGATGTCGCGCGTCTTCTTCTGCAACACGGGAACCGAGGCGACCGAGGCGGCGCTGAAGTTCGCCCGCCTGAAGAACCCCGGCCGCTCGAAGGTCGTGGCGCTCGAGGAGGGCTTCCACGGCCGGACCTTCGGGGCGCTCTCGATCACGGGGCACGAGCCCTACCGGACGCCGTTCGAGCCGCTCGTGCCGTCGGCCGCGTTCGTCCCGCCGAACGACGCGGCGGCGCTCGAGGCCGCCGTCACACCGGACACCTCCGCCGTCGTCCTCGAGCCGATCCTCGGCGAGGGGGGGATCATCCCGCTGACGCCCGGGTACGTCGCCGCGGCCCGCCGCGCGGCCGACCGCGTCGGCGCGCTCCTCGTCTTCGACGAGGTCC
>DAOMFB010000334.1:0-3789 GCA_035429585.1 Thermoanaerobaculia bacterium | reverse complement strand
CGCTTCGGCGTCCACCCCCAGACCCTCCGTCTCTACGAGCGCGAGGGGCTCATCCGGCCGCCGCGGTCGGCCGGCAACACCCGGCTCTACGACCAGGACACCGTCGAGCGGCTCGAGATCATCCTGACGCTGACCCGGGAGCTGGGCGTGAACCTCGCCGGGGTCGAGGTGCTCCTCGCCCTCCGCTCCCGCCTGAAGAGGATGGAGGGAGAGGTCGAGCGGCTCATGGAGGCGATCCGGGCCGTCGCCAAGGACCACGCGGAGCGCGGCGGCGCGCCCGGGCGCGACGAGCGGGCGCTCACCGTGCGGCCCCCGCGGGCCATCGTCCTGAAGTACGAGTAGACCGGCCCCGCGCCCCGGGACCTAGCGCAGGACGGACCATGCCGTCGCGCCCCCCGGAGGGCCGGAGATCACCCCGTCCTCCCCGGCCGGCCAGCCGTCGCGGGCCCGCGCCGCGTCGGGATCCGGGGGCCGGCTCAGGAGGAGCACGCCCCGACGCAGCTCCCGCGCCCCCCGCAGGGCGTCGGCGAGGCGCGCCGGGTCGCAGTCCGTGTCGATCCCGACGACGCCGGGCGCCATGAACTCGTACGACTCGTGCCCGAACTGCTCGGGGGCGTCGGTGTGGTTCACGACGACGCCGACCTCGCGGTGCCGCTCGAGGAGGCGGACGATCGCGTCGCGCCGGATCCCCCGTCCGGCGGCGGGGCCGGTGACGAAGGTGTCCCGGACTCCCTGGGCTGCCGCGGCCGCCACGACGAGGAGCGTGGCCGCGCGGGCCGCGAGCCGGAGCCGGCCGCGCCCGGCGTCCCAGAGCCGCGCCAGGGCGAGGGCGGAGAAGACGGGGAGGAGGCCCGCGATCACGGAGAGGCGGGGGGAGAACGGGGGATCGATCGTCAGGACGCCCCCCGTCAGGACGGCGAGGATCGTGAGCGCCACGAGGACGAACCCCCCGGGCCCCTCCCGGGAGCGAGCCGCGAGGACGAGGCCGGCCGCGAACGGGACCCAGAGCACGGGGGGCACGAAGGGTCCCGCGTACCCGTACTGGAGGCTCGCGTCGCGCCCCGCGGTGAAGAAGCCGAACGCGCGGCGGACCTGGTACCGGACGACGGCGCCGGCCGTCTCGGCCCCCTCGCGGTGGCGGACGACGCCGAGCACGTGGTCGATCGCCTCGTCCCCGAAGACGACCACCTGCCTCGCGCGGTAGTTCGCGAGCTCGGGCACGACGCCGTAGAACGCGAGGAGCGGCGCGAGGACGAGGCCCGCGACGGCCGCGAACGCGAGGGCTCCCGCGAGGAGCTCCCTCCGCGCGGACGGACGCGAGAGGAGGAGGAACAGCCCCCAGAGGGCCAGGCCGACCGGGACGAGCCGGTAGGCGGGATAGGTCTGGAGGCCGATCCCCGTCAGGAGACCCGCGAGCCCGAACATGACGAGGCGGCGCGACGTCGTGGCCGCCTGGAACGTCGCGAGCGTCAGGACGGCGAGCGCGGTGGCCTGGACGTAGTGGAACCCGGTCCGCGAGAGGTGGAGGTGCCAGTGGTAGGCGGCGGAGAGGACGAGCGTCAGGATCCCGGCCGTCCGGCCGAAGAGCCGGCCCGCGAGCCAGGCCCCTCCGAGGAGCGCCGCGCTCCCGAGAAGGACGGAGCTCATCCTCAGGCCGAAGAGGTCGTCGCCGAAGGCGCGCAGGGCGAGGCTCGTCAGGAAGAAGGAGAGCCGGGGCGTGTGGTACCAGCCCGTGTCGAAGAGCGACGGGGGCGTCGCCGTCAGGAACTCGCGGGCGGCGAGCCCGCAGCTCATCTCGTCGTTGTGGAGCGCCGCCGGAAGGTCCGTGAGGCGGAAGAGGCGCAGCGCGACCCCGGCGGCGAAGAGGAAGGCGCCGACGGCCCACGCGAGCGGCGTGAGGCGGACGGGGGGGGCGGCCGCGAGGCCGCGCTTCTTGTCGAGGAAGCGGAGGACGGCGAGCGCGAGCGCCACCGAGAGGACGAGCGACGGAAGTTCGGATCGGGGCATCGCGCGAGAGGCAGTATAGGTTCGGCGCCGGCGAGGGATGTCGCGCCCGGGTCCGTTTGGGGATAATCGTCGCCCGGTGACCCAGAGGCAGCACACCGACGACGAGTCGAAGGTCCTCCGGAAGTACCTCGAGGACATCGCGCGCTACCCGGTCCTCGCGCCGGAGCGGGAGCGGGAGCTCGGGCGCCTCATCCAGGATCCGGCGACGCCCGAGGAGGTGCGGAAGGAGGCCGTGGACGAGCTCGTCCGCGGGAACCTCCGCTTCGTCGTCTCGTACGCCAAGCGCTTCCACTCGCCGGAGGTCTCCTTCCTCGACCTGATCAACGAGGGGAACATCGGGCTCATCCAGGCGGCCCGCCGCTTCGACGCCGAGCGGGGGGTGAAGTTCATCACGTACGCGGTCTGGTGGGTCCGGCAGGCCATCTCGCACGCGCTCTCCGAGCAGTGGGGGGCGATCCGCCTCCCGCACAAGCAGGCCACCCTCCACGCGCGCGTCCTCCGCGTGCGCGAGGCGCTGGCGCGCGGCCTCGGCCGGGAGCCGACGACGGCGGAGATCGCCGAGGAGGCGGGCCTGACGCCGTCCGAGGTGGAGATGCTCCTCGCCATGTCGCGCTCCTCGGAGTCGCTCTCGGAGACGCTCGGCATCGAGGAGGAGCGGACGCTGGAGGACACCCTCGAGCAGACGACCGTGGCGGCCGCCGACGAGCAGCTCCTCCGGCGCTCCTCGGTGGAGCAGACGCGGAAGCTCCTCGAGCCCCTTCCGAAGAAGGAGCGGGCGATCCTCTGCCGCCGCTTCGGGATCCCCGAAGACCTGAGCGACGGCGAGCGGGAGCCGATGACGCTGCAGGAGATCGGCGAGGAGCTGAAGCTGTCGCGGGAGCGGGTCCGCCAGATCGAGGCGCAGGCCATCGCCCGGATCAAGAGGACCCTCAAACCCCGGGCGCTCCGGGCCTACCTGAACTGACTAGAATCCGGCCGTGGCCTCCGCCGTCCCCGAGCCCGCCGCCGCCTGCCCCGTCTGCCGGGGCTTCGGCCTCCTCGAGACGCCGGACGGGCGGAAGCTCGTGCCGTGCCGCTGCCGGGCGGGGGCCGTCCGCGACGGACGCCGCCGGGGCGCGCGGATTCCGGAGCGGTACCGGAACTGCTCCCTCACGAACTTCAACGAGCTGAGCGAGTCCCAGCGCGCCGCCAAGGCGCTGGCCCGCCGGTTCGTCCGCGACTACCCGGCCGTCGACCGGGGCCTGCTGATCGTCGGGCCGGTCGGCGTGGGCAAGACGCACCTCGCCGTCGCAATCCTGGCGGAGCTCGTCGACACGATGGGCGCGAAGGGCGTCTTCTGCGACTTCACGGAGCTCCTCGGCCTCCTGCAGGCCTCCTTCTCGGGCGGCGGCGAGGAGTCGACGGAGCAGATCCTCGACGTCTACCGCGAGGCGGAGCTCCTCGTGCTGGACGAGCTCGGGGCCCGGCGGCCGACCGACTGGGCGCGGGACGTCCTCTACGGGCTCCTGAACACGCGCTACAACCGGAGCCGCACCACGATCCTGACGACGAACTTCGGCGACCAGCCGGAGAAGCCCGGCGGCGAGACGCTGGAGCTCCGGGTCGGGACGCCCGTCCGGAGCCGTCTCGCCGAGATGTGCGCCCTCGTCCCCCTGTCGGGCCCCGACTTCCGGCGCGAGGTGAAGCAGGGGCGTCCGTTCGCGTGAGGCCGCGCGCCGCCGCCGCGGCGGCCCTCGCCCTCGTCCTCGCCGCCTGCGCCCCGGCCCCGGCGCCGGTGGCTGC
>DAOMFB010000333.1:0-3792 GCA_035429585.1 Thermoanaerobaculia bacterium | reverse complement strand
TAATCAGCAGGTTGCGGGTTCAAGTCCCATCGCCAGCTCCACGGTCGACCCGGGAAGCGGTTCCCGGGGGGGCTCGTGGGAGGGAGAGACGAAGAGACGGAAGGAATCGTGGGTAGGTGGCCGAGTGGTTAATGGCAGCAGACTGTAAATCTGCCGCGCTTAGGCGCTACGGGGGTTCAAATCCCTCCCTGCCCACCAGCACTTCCGAGAAGAGTCCCGGCCCGGTGAAGGGCTCGGGGGAACCAGCGGTGACCGGGCCCACGTAGCTCAGGCGGTAGAGCACGTCCTTGGTAAGGACGGGGTCAGCAGTTCAATTCTGCTCGTGGGCTCCATTGACCTCTCCCGGGCGCCCGGCCCTGCCGGGGGGAGGGGAAGACGAAGGGCCGGAAGGACACCGGCGGGAGTAACTCAGGGGTAGAGTCACAGCCTTCCAAGCTGTTGGTCGCGGGTTCGAATCCCGTCTCCCGCTCCAGGCTGTCGAAGGTCGCCAGAGGAGAGGTCGCACGCCATGCCGAGGGAACTGATCAGCCTGATCTGCAGCGAATGCAAGCGCCGGAACTACACGGCGACGAAGAACAAGAAGACGCACCAGGAGAAGCTCGAGGTCTCGAAGTTCTGCGCGGCCTGCCGCAAGCACACGCCGCACAAGGAAGGGAAGGTCTGACGTCGCCCGGCACAGGGGTGTAGCTCGAATTGGTAGAGCGGCGGTCTCCAAAACCGTAGGTTCGGGGTTCGAATCCCCGCACCCCTGCCAGATTGGGCGCGGACGGCGCTTCAGGAAAGACGCGACATGAACCTCAGCCAGAAGTGGGCCACCTTTCGTGAGTTCCTTTCCGACGTGAAGAAGGAGTCGGGGAAGGTGACCTGGCCCGGAAAGGACGAGGTCGTCGGCACGACGACGGTCGTCCTCGTCTACATGGCGATCGTCGGGGCTTTCCTCTTCCTCGTCGACGCCGCCGTGACGCCGCTCGTCAACAAGCTCTTCGCGGCCTTCGGCAGCTGAGCGGACCGCGGCGGAAAGAGAGAGACACCAGCGTGAGCGAGACCCCGGTTACCGAGACGGCGGCGGGCGGGCCCGAGGGGACCGTGCCGGCGATGGACTGGTACATCGTCCACACCTACTCCGGGTTCGAGGACCGGGTCGTCCAGGAGCTGACGAACCGGATCAAGGCGCTCGGCATGGAGGTCCACTTCGGCGAGATCCGCGTGCCGAAGGAGACCGTCGTGGAGATGCGCGGCGGCAAGCGGAAGAACATCGAGCGGAAGTTCTTCCCGGGCTACGTCCTCGTCCAGATGGAGATGTCGGACGAGACGTGGCACCTCGTGCGGAACACCCCGAAGGTCACGGGCTTCGTCGGCGGGTCGTCGAAGTCGCCCGTCCCCCTGACGCACGACGAGGTGAACGCGATCCTCCACCACACGGCGGAGTCGCGCGAGAAGCCGAAGCCGAAGTACGTCTACGAGCGGGGCGAGCAGGTCAAGATCATCGACGGCCCGTTCAAGGAGTTCACCGGCAGCGTCGAGGACATCAACCTCGAGCGCTCCACGCTGCGCGTGCTCGTCACCATCTTCGGCCGGCCTACGCCGGTCGAGCTCGAGTTCGTCCAGGTCCAGAAGTTGTAAGGAAGCGTTATGGCGAAGAAAGTCACCGGATACGTGAAGCTTCAGATCCCCGCCGGGCAGGCCACGCCCGCCCCGCCGGTCGGCACCGCCCTCGGCCCGCAGGGCGTGAACATCATGGACTTCTGCAAGGCCTTCAACGCGAAGACGGCCAAGGAGCAGGGTCTCATCATCCCCGTGATCGTCACGGTCTACTCGGACCGGTCGTACTCCTTCATCACGAAGACCCCGCCGGCCTCCGTCCTCCTCAAGAAGGCGGCCAAGCTGGAGAAGGGCTCGGGCGTCCCGAACAAGAACAAGGTCGGGAAGGTGACGAAGAAGCAGGTCGAGGAGATCGCGAAGCTGAAGATGGTCGACCTGAACACGCCGGACCTCGCCGCCGCCATCAAGACGGTGGAGGGGACGGCCCGGTCCATGGGAATCGAAGTCGTCTGAAGGCCTTTGAGAACAGGAAGCCCGCCTCCCGCGCCAAGGTCCCTCTCCCGGCGCGGGACCGGAGGTGCCCGGCGATGCCGCCGGGGCTTCTCGCCGCCGGATCCGGGGAGGACGGGCTCCTGGGAGTGAGTGAACGATGAGCCAGGGGAAGAAATTCACCGCGGCGTCCGCCAAAGTCGACCGCACGAAGCTCTACGACGTGCCACAGGCCGTCGCGCTCGTGAAGTCGGGGGCGTTCGCCAAGTTCAACGAAACCGTCGAGGTGGCGATGCGGCTCGGAGTCGACCCGAAGCACGCGGACCAGATGGTCCGCGGCACGGTCGTCCTGCCGCACGGCCTCGGGAAGACGACCCGCGTGGCGGTCGTGGCCTCGGGCGAGAAGATCAAGGAGGCCGAGCAGGCCGGCGCCGACGTCGTCGGCGGCGACGACCTCGTCCAGAAGATCACCGCCGGGTTCCTCGACTTCGAGGCGCTCGTCGCCACCCCCGACATGATGAAGTCGCTCGGCCGGCTCGGTAAGGTGCTCGGCCCGCGCGGCCTGATGCCGAACCCGAAGGCCGGCACGGTCACCTTCGACATCGGGAAGGCCGTCAAGGAGCTGAAGGCGGGCAAGATCGAGTTCCGCGTCGACAAGACCGCCATCATCCACGTCCCGGTGGGCAAGGTCTCGTTCCCGGAGGCGCAGCTCGTCGAGAACACGGAGGCGCTCCTCGCCGCCGTGCAGCGGGCCAAGCCCTCGACGTCGAAGGGGAAGTACGTCAAGTCCGTGACGCTCTCGTCGACGATGGGCCCCGGCGTCCCGGTGGATCCGGCAGCCGCCGAGAAGCTCGTCGGGAGGCACGCATGAACCGCACCGAGAAGACGGCGAGCGTCAAGGAGCTGGCGGAGACGATCGCCCGCGCGCCGCACGCGTTCCTCATCGACTACACCGGCATCACGGTGCCGGCGGTCACCGACCTCAGGCGCCAGGTCCGCGGCGCGAAGTCGGAGTACGTCGTCGTCAAGAACACCCTCGCGCTGCGCGCCATCAAGGGGCAGCCGCTCGAGGCCCTCGCCTCGCACTTCACCGGGATGACGGCCGTCGCGTACAGCGAGTCGGACGCCGTCGCCCTCGCGAAGGTGCTCCACACGTTCGGCAAGACGAACCCGCACGTGAAGGTCAAGGCGGCGCTCCTGGACGGGAAGGCGGTCCCCGCCTCCTCGCTGGAGGCGCTCGCCACGATGCCGTCGCGCCCGGAGCTCGTCGCGAAGCTGCTCGGCCTGATGCAGTCGCCGATCCGCCGCCTCGTCACCGTCCTCTCGTCCCCGCACCGAAACGTCGCGGCGACCCTCGCCGCGGTCGCCAAGCAGAAAGAACAGACGGCCTAAGGCCCGAAGAAGCAGGAGAAACGAAAAATGGCTCTCAGCGTCGAAAACTTCGTCAAGGAAATCGAGTCGATGTCGGTCCTCGAGCTGAACACCCTCGTCAAGGCGCTCGAGGAGAAGTTCGGCGTCTCCGCCGCGATGATGGCCGCCCCGGCCGCCGCCGCCGCCGCGGCTCCGGCCGCCGCCGCCGAGGAGCAGACCGAGTTCACCGTCGTCCTGACCGACGCCGGCGACAAGACCATGCACGAAGGCATCCGCACGAAGCCGCACAGCCTCAACGAATGCATCGCCTGCCATGCCAGCCAGAAGACCGGCAGCGTCATCGGCGACGGCGGCTTCTGCCAGAGCTGCCATGCCTACGCCGCCGTCAAG
>DAOMFB010000332.1:1557-3809 GCA_035429585.1 Thermoanaerobaculia bacterium | reverse complement strand
GGGCCCCCAGGGCCACCAGGCCAAGGCCGGCACCCCGACGATGGGAGGCCTCCCCATCGCCCCAGCCCTCGCCCTCCCGGCGCTCCTCTTCTCCGACCTCTCGAACCGCTACGTCTCGGTGGCGCTCCTCGCGATGCTCCTCGCGATGGGCGTCGGCGTCGGAGACGACTGGCGGAAGGTCTCCCGCCAGCACAACCGGGGCCTCTCGGGGCGCCAGAAGCTCCTCCTCCAGTCGCTCATCGGGCTCGGCGTCGGCGCCGCCTCGATCACGCTCTTCCCGGGCCGTCCCGACCCGACCCACCTCTCGTTTCCCTTCCTCAAGAACGTCCACCCCGACATCGGCGCGGCCGGCTACGTCGTCTTCGCGGCGATCGTCGTCGTCGGCGCCTCGAACGCCGTCAACCTGACCGACGGGCTGGACGGCCTCGCCATCGGCTCCACGCTGATCGCCGCCGCGACCCTCGCGCTGCTCGCGTACATCGCCGGAAACGTCCGCGCGGCCAGCTACCTCCTCGTCCCGTCCGTCCCCGGCACCGGCGAGCTCTCCGTCTTCCTCGCCGCCCTCGTCGGCGCCTCGCTCGGGTTCCTCTGGTTCAACGCCCACCCGGCCGAGGTCTTCATGGGCGACACGGGCTCGCTGGCGCTCGGCGCCGCGCTCGGCACCGTCGCCGTCCTGATCAAGCAGGAGATCCTCCTCGTCCTCGTCGGCGGCCTCTTCGTCGTGGAGGCGCTGTCGGTCATCCTGCAGGTCGGCTCGTTCAAGCTGACGGGGAAGCGGATCTTCCGGATGGCGCCGCTCCACCACCACTTCGAGCTGCTCGGCTGGGCCGAGTCGAAGGTCATCATCCGGTTCTGGATCGTCGCCATCATCTTCGCCCTCTTCTCCCTCTCCACCCTGAAGCTGCGATGAGCCTCTCCCTCGGCCCCGACCTGCCGGAGATCGCCCGCGCGGCGGTCTTCGGCCTCGCCCGCTCGGGCCGGGCCGCCGTGGAGGTGCTCCTCTCGCGGGGCGTCGAGGTGGTCGCCACGGACGCGAAGAGCCGCGAGGAGCTGGGCGACCTCCCGGAGCGGGACGGCGTGCGGTACGTGCTGGGCGGCCACCCGGAGTCCCTCCTGTCCGCGGTGGACGTCGTCGTCGTGTCGCCGGGGATCCCGCTCCTGCTTCCCGCCTTCGACGCGGCGCGGGCGCGGGCCCTGCCGGTCCTCTCGGAGGTCGAGCTCGCCTCGCGCCTCCTTCCCGGCGTCGTCGTCGGCATCACGGGGACGAACGGGAAGTCGACGACGACGGCGATGGCGGCCGCTCTCCTCGTCGCGGCCGGCCGGGCCGCGGTGCCGTGCGGGAACTTCGGCACGCCCTGGATCTCCTTCGCGGCGCCGGGCGCCCGCGCCGCCGACGCGCCGCCGCCGGTCTGGGTCGTGGAGCTCTCGTCCTTCCAGCTGGAGGGGATCCGGCGCCTCGCGCCCGACGTGGCCGTCCACCTCAACCTGACCCCCGACCACCTCGACCGGTACCGCTCGCTCGACGACTACGGCGCCGCCAAGGCGCGGATCTTCGAGAACCAGCGGGAGGCGCAGATCGCCGTCCTCAACGCGGACGACCCCGCGGTGGCGCGGATCCGCCCGCGGGCCCGGCGTCTCGAGTTCTCGCGGCGGGCCCTGCCGCCCCGGGGCGTCGCGCTCATCGGCGAGACCTTCCTCGCGGACCCCGACGGGAGCGGCCCGCGTCCCGTGGCGCGGCGCGGCGACCTGACGCTGCCGGGCGCCCACAACGTCGAGAACGCCCTCGCGGCCCTCGCGGCGACGCTGCCGCTCGGCGTGACGGCCGAGGCGGCCGTCGCCACCCTCCGCTCCTTCCGCGGGCTGCCCCACCGGACGGAGCTGGTCCGGGTCCTCGGCGACGTCACCTGGTACGACGACTCCAAGGGGACGAACGTCGACGCGACGCTGAAGAGCCTCGAGGGCTTCCCGGACGGGACGGTCCACCTGATCCTGGGCGGGAAGGAGAAGGGGGACGACTTCCGGCGGCTGGCCCCCCTCGTCCGCGCCAAGGCGCGGCGCGTCCTGACGATCGGCGCGGCCGGGGACCGGATCGCCACCGCCCTCGAGGCGACGCGCGGCATCACCGTCGTCCGCTGCGGCACCCTCGACCGCGCCGTCGGCAAGCCGGCGGCCGACGCCGCGCCCGGAGACGTCGTCCTCCTGTCGCCCGCCTGCGCGTCCTTTGACCAGTTCCGGAACTACGAGGACCGCAG
>DAOMFB010000332.1:0-1542 GCA_035429585.1 Thermoanaerobaculia bacterium | reverse complement strand
ATTCATCCGCGTCCAACGGCCGCGGAGGGGGAGCGGGGGAACCCGGGCATCGGGTTCCCCTGCGGAACTGATGGCGCGGAAGCTGGCCTCCGACCGCGTCCTGTTCGTGGCCGTCGTCCTCCTCGTGCTGACGGGCCTCCTGATGATCTACAGCGCCTCCGCGATGCAGATCTACCTCCCGGCGGCGGGCGCGCCGGCGCTCCCCTACTTCTTCCTCGTCAAGCAGGGGATCGCCGTCCTTCTCGGCGCCGGCCTGATGACGGCGGCGCTCCTCCTCGACTACCGGCACCTGAATCGGCCGCGCCTCGTCGCCTGCGCGCTCCTCGTCCTCGCCGCGACGCTGGTCGCCGTCCTCTTCCGCGCACCGATCAACGGGACCCGCCGCTGGATCGACCTCGGCCTGATGTCGATCCAGCCCTCGGAGTTCGCCAAGCTCGGCCTCGTCGTGGCGCTGGCCGCGTTCCTCTCGCGGCGCGAGACGGAGATCGCGCATCCGACGCGGACCCTCCTGCCCGTCGCCGGGCTCCTCGCCTTCTTCGCCGGCCTCGTCCTGCTCCAGCCCGATTTCGGGACCGCGGTGACCTACTTCGTCATCGCGGCGGCGATGCTCTACTTCGCCGGGCTCCCGTTCCGGTGGTTCGCCCTCGCCACCCTCCTCGTCCTGCCGACACTGACGGCCTACGTCCTCTCCGCGCAGTACCGGAGGGACCGGATCCTGGCGTTCCTGCACCCGGAGGCCGATCCGCTCGGCAAGGGCTTCCAGGCCGTCCAGTCGCTCATCGCCGTCGGCACGGGCGGGCTGACGGGCCTCGGCCTCGGGGACGGGAAGCAGAAGCTCTTCTTCCTCCCGTACCCCTACACCGACTTCATCTACGCGATCGTCGGCGAGGAGCTCGGCCTCGTCGGCTGCGTCTTCGTCCTCGCCCTCTTCGGCATCGTCTTCGCCCGCGGCATCCGGGCCGCCGCGAACGCCCCGGACGGCTTCGGGCGCCTTCTCGGCGTCGGCCTCTCCGTGATGATCGTCGCGCAGGCCCTCGTCAACATCTCCGTCGTCCTCGCCCTCCTGCCCACCAAGGGGATCCCCCTCCCGTTCCTCTCCTACGGAGGCTCGGCCCTCTGGACGAACCTCCTCGCGGTCGGGGTCCTCCTCAACCTCTCGCAGCACGCCTCATGAGCGCGGCCTTCGGCATCCTGATCGCGGGCGGGGGGACCGGGGGGCACGTCTTCCCGGCGCTGGCGCTCGCGGCGGAGCTCCTCCGGCGGCGGCCCGACGAGCCGGTCGTCTTCGTCGGGACGCGGGCGGGCCTCGAGGCCGACCTCGTTCCGAAGGCGGGCTATCCGCTCGAGTTCGTCCGGGCCCGCGGGATCGTCGGCAAGGGGCTCGGGGCGCGCCTCGCGGGGACGGCCGCCCTCGTGCCGGCCTTCCTCGACTCGTGGAGGATCCTCTCCCGCCGCGCGCCGCGCGCCGTGGTGGGCGTGGGCGGCTACGCCTCGGGGCCCGTCGTCGCGACGGCGTGGCTCCGCCGCGTCCCCACGGTCGTC
>DAOMFB010000331.1:0-3826 GCA_035429585.1 Thermoanaerobaculia bacterium | reverse complement strand
CCGGACGGCCGCGGCGGCCAGCGGGTGGGCGAGGGTCGCGAGGAGCGCGACCGCGAGGAAAGTCCGGATCGTGCCGCGCGCCCGGCGGGTCGCGAGGACGAGCGGCAGGAGGAGCGCGGTGCCGATGCAGAGGAGCGGCCACGCGTCGGACCAGGTCTTGAAGATCGTGTTCATCCGGCGGAGCTGCTCGCCGTAGGTGTCCGCCACGACGACCACGTCGGCCACGACGACGAGCGCGGCGCCGCTGGCCGCGAAGAGGAACCCGGCTCTCAGGGCGCCGCCGGGAGGCGCGGCGGCGTCCGCGCCGTCGTCCACCGTCCGGAAGAGCAGCCAGAGGACGCCCAGCAGGAAGCCGGCCGCCAGGCCGAGCGCAGGCTTCTTGGTCACGATGGCGGCGAGGATGCCGGCCGCCGGGAAGACGCCGGCCCAGAGGAAGGCCTCGTCCGCCCGTGCCTTCGACCGGATCGCGGCGATGCCGAGGGCGAAGGCCGGAACGAGGAGGAGCGCGCCGAAGTGGAGGAACGCCTCGACGGCCGTCGTCCCGGCCGGCCAGAAGGTCAGGCCGTGGAAGCGCGGCCTCGGGGAGCGGAGGAAGGGGAAGAGGACCAGGACGGAGCCGAGGAGCGTGGCGGCGCACCGGACGACGGCCGCCCGGAGGTCCCGCTCCATCAGGTTTCCGGCCGCGAGGATCAGGAGAACCGCCGGGAGGTCCCACGGGTTGGCCGAGAGGACGGCGCCCATCATCACCGCGTCGAGGACGACCCCGGGCGCGCCGGCCACGCGCCCCGCCGCGGCCGCGAAGGCCACCAGGAACGGCAGCGCCATCGCGTGGGGGTGGAGGTCGGCGAGGCGGAACGTGAAGAGAGGCCATTCCGTGATGGCGTTGTGGACGCGGCGGGAGGAGACCCACCAGTCGATGTCGAGGAGCGGCTTGTCGCCGAGCCACTGGCGGAAGCCGTCGGGCGTCCCCCCGAAGACGGCGAGCAGCGCCCCGAAGAGGGCGAGGCGGCGCCCGCCGCGCCGGGACCGGACCGCCGCGAAGCCGGCGAGGGCGAAGAGGGCCGGCAGGAGGGCGGCGATCAGGTTGTACGCGAACTCGGGCGCGATCCCGGAGGCGCGCGCCGGGAGGGCGAAGAGGAACGTCCCGAAGTAGTAGTAGGGGAACTTCTGGCCCGACATCCACGGGTCGGCGAACGGGATCCCCGGCGTCGTCATCAGCCCCGAGAGGACCGCGAAGTCCATCGGCTTCTCCGTCTGCCGGATGTCGCCGAAGGGGCCGCGGAGGACGAGGTAGGCGAGGAAGACGCCGAGGAAGAGCCCGGCCGGGACGAGAAGCGACCGGAGGGAGGGAACCCCCGCGAGGAGGTCCTTTCCCCAGAGCGCGAGGGCGGCGAGGAGCGCGATCGCCGCGAAGGGGAGGACGACGCGGTCGATCGAGACCGGGACGATCTCCCTCGGGCCGAGCCGGACGCCGCTCACCGCCGAGAGGAGCCAGCCCGGCAGGGCGGCGAGGACGAGGCCGGCCGGGACGGCGAGGCCCGCGATCACGTCGGCGCGGAGTTCCCCGTCCTCCTCGCCCCGGAAGACGCGCGCCACCGCCGCCGCGCCGCCGAGGCCGGCGAAGAGGAGCGCCAGCGCGAAGAGGACGGTCGACAGAAAGGTCACGGCGGAAGAGCAAGGTAGCACACCCCGCCGGGTAAACTGCCCTCGTGACGCGCCCCCGCATCGCCGTCGTGGGAGGGGGCCTGGCGGGCCTCGTGGCGGCCGACCGCCTCCTCGGCGGCGGCTTTCCGGTGACGGTCTTCGAGAAGTGGCCCGAAGCCGGCGGGCTCGTCGGGACGCTGGAGGTCGGCGGGACGCCCCTCGAGCGCTTCTACCACCACCTCTTCACGACCGACGTCGACTACCTCGATTTCGCCCGCGAGTTCGGGCTCGAGAAGGAGATCGAGTGGCTCCCCTCGAAGATGGGCTTCTTCACGGAGGGGCGCCTCTGGGACTTCGGCACGCCCGTCTCACTCCTGAAGTTCTCCCCGCTGGGGATCGCGGGGCGCCTCCAGCTCGTCCTCTCCACCCTCCGCCTCCGGCACGACCCCGACTGGCGGGCGCTGGAAGGGGAGACGGCGGCAGGGTGGCTGAAGAAGAACGGGTACGGCCGGGTCTACGACGTCGTCTGGGGGCCGCTCCTCACCCAGAAGTACGGGCGGCACGCCGAGGAGATCGGGCTCGTCTGGCTCTGGGGAAAGATCTTCCTCCGCACCCGGTCGCGCGACAAGACGGGCCTCGGCGAGCGGCTCGGCTACATGCGGGGCTCCTTCGGCCGCGGGGTCGCGGCGGTCCTCGCGCGCGTGACGGAGCGCGGCGGCGAGGTCCGGACCTCGCGGCCGGTCCGGATCGTGAAGCGGGCCGGCGACGGGAGGTTCGACGTCGAGTTCGCCGGGGGGACGGAGAGCTTCGACGTCGTCCTCTCGACCGTCGCCATCCCGGAGCTCCTCCGGATCGCGCCCGACCTCCCGGAGGCGACGCGGAAGACCTGGAGCGAGGTCCGGTACACGCACGCGCTCTGCCCGGTGCTGGAGCTGGACCGCTCGTTCCACCCCTACTACTGGACCAACATCGCCGACGTCACGATGCCGTTCGGCGGCGTCATCGAGCACACGAACTACATCCCGAAGGAGCGCTACGGCGGCCGGCACGTCCTCTACATCTCGGACTACGTCCTTCCCGACGACCCGAAGTGGACGATGCGCGACGAGCAGCTCTGGGGGCTCTACCTTCCGGCCCTGACGCGCCTCAACCCCCGCTTCGAGGCCGACTGGATCCTGAAGAAGACGATCGAGCGGGCCGAGTACGCCCAGCCGATCATCCCGGCCGGCTACTCGCGGGTCCTGCCCCCGATCGAGACGCCGGTCCCCGGCCTCTACTCCGCCTGCATGGCCCAGATCTACCCCGAGGACCGCGGGCAGAACTACGCCGTCCGGATCGGGCGGGAAGCCGCCGAGGTCGTGACCCGGAAGCACGGCTGACATCCGTGCCCGGAGAGCTCCGCCGGGCTTGACGGGCGCGGGAGCGCGACCAATATTGGCTTGGAGAGACGAGGGATTCGTGTCGCTCGAGGCGCGGGGTGCCCTGTGCCCGGCGGATAGCGCCAGCGGTAGCCGTGCGCTCCCCTCCCCTCACCCGTCTGTCTTCGACCGTGGCTCGCCCACGTAACAGTCTCCACGAAAGGGACTTGAGTATGCGAATTCGCTCGCTGTCTGCGTCTCTCCTCACGGTCGCCACACTTGGAATCCTCGCGCTCGCCCCGGCCGCCCGGGCCGCACAGGCGCCGAAGAAGAGCGCGCTCGAGATCTCCCACGCGCCGCTGCAGTGCGTCACGGCGCAGGTCCCGCCCCGGGTGGAGGCCGCGGTGGCCCCGGCGCCGGACCTCGCCATCGGGAAGGTCTACTTCCGGGCGGTGCAGGCCCCGCCGGACTACTACTACATCGTCCTGAAGGGGGTTCCGAAGGAGCTGGAAGGGCTTCTTCCGCGTCCGATCGCCGGGACGTCCGCGATCGACTACTACGTGGAAGCCCAGGACAAGGCGTCCCTGACGAACCGGACGCCGGGCTACCAGCCGAAGGTGACCGAGGAGGCGAAGTGCGAGCGGCGTCAGGCCGCCGCCATCGTCGTGCCGGCCGCTGGGATGGGGCTGACGATCGGGCTGACGAAGGCGGGGCAGGACCCGTATCCGCCCGGCTTCCGGAAGGAAGACATCGCGAAGGTCATCCTCGTCACCGGAGCCGTCGTCGGCGTGGCCGAGGCGGCCAGCGGGGCGACGGGCGCGGCA
>DAOMFB010000330.1:0-3843 GCA_035429585.1 Thermoanaerobaculia bacterium | reverse complement strand
GCGCCGATCTCAAGCGCCGAGTCGAGATTCAAACAGATCTTCAACGCTTGCTCGAGCAAGATCTCCGACGAGACGGCGAAGGAGATGCCGGTTCCCTTCCGGATCCTCCTCGCGCCCGGCGGCTTCGGGCGGGGCGGCGACGGGAAGACGTTCACCGGGCGGTGGATCCCGGACGGCGAGATCGACGCCCTCTCGGAGGACCGGTCGCTGGACTTCAGCTTCGGGCAGGTCCTCTCCGAGGAGGCCGGGAGCCTCTACACCTTCAAGCTCCGGCCCGGCGTCCGGCTGTCGGACTCCCGGCTCGCCGCCGAGGGGGGCGCCGCGCGGTTCCAGATCCTCGCCTTCTCGGAGGCGGTCCGGCTGCTGGGGCTCGCGTCGCGATGGGGGGCGCCGAAGCTCCTCGGCCGGGTCTTCCTCCTGGAAGGGATCCCCCGCGATCCGCACCTGACGGGCTACGCCGCCGTGCGCAGCCTTCTCGAGGGGAAGGCCCTCGACCTGAAGCTGCAGCTCGAGTCGAGGCCGGGCAGCTCCGGCGCCGGGTGGACGGAGTTCTCCGTCCGCGTGACGAACCTCTCCCCGACGCCGTCCGACCTCTCCCGCTACAACAACTGGATCCAGGCTCGGGTGGAGGGCGGGGTCTTCTCGTCGGTGAAGATCGGGAACCTGGACCGCTTCGAGCTGCTCGCCTCCCAGGCCGAGGGCTACCGGCCGGCGCCGCTCGGCCAGGCCGTCGTGGCGCGGCTCTTCGAGAATCTGTTCGCTCCGGGCGAGACGAAGGAGACGGAGGCCATCCGCGTCAGCGGGGCGCGGCCGAAGGTCTTCCTCAGCTGGCGGCTGACGGGACCCGACGGGAAGATCGGCGACGGTCCCGAGACGGAAGCGTCGCTCGACGCCCCGGCGCCGAAGTCCGGGCGGCGCTGACCGTCAGGCGCCGCGCCGCGTCACGCGTCGGCCAGGAGGCCGCGCTCCCGGACCGCCTGCTCGGCGAGCCGCACGGCCATCAGGGCTCCGGCCCGCCGGAGGTGGTCCGCCGCGAGCCCGAGCCGCACGGAGCGCCCCGAGCAGGCGACCTGAAGGAGAAGGGTCTCGTCCCGCCCGGCGGCCTCCACCGGCCCGGAGAGGTTCTCGGGGTCGGTCTCCTCGAAGCCGTCGCTCGTCCGGAAGGCCTTCCGTACGGCCTCCTCGGGCGGCGCGTCCCCTTCCGTCCGGAGCTCGACGCGCAGGAGGTGGCCGTGGAAGACGCCGCTTCGCACGGAGAGAAGCGTCAGGGGAAACGCCCGCCCGGTCAGGCGGGCGACGTCCTCCGACACCCGGGCCTCGAACGCCGGCGTGTCCTCCGGAAAGTGGGCGTTGAAGGCGAGCTGGGTCCCGAAGACCTCCTTCGGTGGGGTCTCGAAACGCGCCAGGGCGATGGCCTGGCGGAAGAGCTCGTCCAGCGCCCCCGGCCCGAGCTCGCTGGCGGGACGGTCGATGGCCGCCGTCATCCCCGCGACCGGGGCGATGCCGTTCACGAGGGCGAAAGCCTCGGCCAAGACGAGCGCCACCGGGTCGAACGTCAGGAAGAGGTCCCCCTCCGGCAGGGGAGGGCCGCCGGCCCCTTCGGCCGGCCGGGCGAAGGCGCCGCCCGACCGCACGCCCGACAGGTCGATCGCGAGGCACCCGTCGTCGATGCGGCTCTCGAGGAACCGCGCGGTCCCTTCGGCGCCCCCGCAGAGGAACGCCACGGCGGCGGATTCGAGCGCGTCCGGCGTGAGCGGCGCCACGAAGGCCGCCTCGTCGTCGTCTCCGGTGACGAGGCCGTCCTCGCCGGTCGTGTGGAAGAGGAGGATCTTGGAGACGGGGAAACCGCGCTCGGTGAGGACGGACCGGACGTCCCTTCCGAGGAGCGTCATCGGGTCGGCGATGGCCACCACGAGGCCGTGGGGCGAGGCGCTCCGCGTCATGGCCGCGCGCGCCTGCCGCACGGTCTCACGCCGTGGGCGGCGCCGCCGGAGGGGCGTCGCCGGCGGGGCGGGTGCGGGCGGAGGGGCGGAGGGACAGGAGCTTGGTCAGGGGCGCCGAGACGGCGTAGGCGACGAGGAGCGCGCCGAAGGTGATGTGGGGCTGCCAGAGGCCGGCGGCGAGGACGAGCCCGACGATCGGGACGAGGATCGCCGAGCGACGCGACCGGAGGTCGACGTCCTTGAAGGAGCGGTACCGGAACGTCGAGACCATCAGGAACGAGAGGACGATCGTCACGCCGATGAAGACGGCCCGGACCTCCTCGGAAGGGTGCTCGGCGAAGATCCAGATCAGGCCCGCGAGGGTGCCGGCCGAGGCGGGGATCGGCAGGCCGACGAAGTACCTCTTGTCGACGATGTGCACCTGGACGTTGAAGCGCGCCAGGCGGCAGGCGCCGCAGACGAGGAAGAGGAAGGCGACCGCGAGACCGAGCCGGTCGAACGTCGCGAGGCCCCAGCGGTAGACCAGGAACGACGGGGCGACGCCGAACGAGACGACGTCGGCGAGCGAGTCGAGCTGCTCGCCGAAGGCGGACGTCGTACGCGTCATCCGGGCGACGCGTCCGTCGATCCCGTCGAGGAAGGCCGCCACGAAGACGAGGGCCGCGGCCGTCGCGAAGCTCCCCTTCAGCGCGAAGTCGAGGGAGAGGTATCCGCAGAATATGTTCCCGACCGTGAAGAGAGCGGGGAGAAGGTAGATGCCTCTCCGCACGCCGCGGTGGGGCTTCCCGGTTGCCGGATCGGCCATGAAAACGGGGACGCCCGGAGGGCGTTCCCGGAACTTCTCCTTAGTGCGCCGAAACGCGCGCACGGTGTTCGCGCGCGATCTCTTCCATCCGGTCCTTGAGATGGAGCTTTTCCTTCTTCAGGCGCTTCTCCTCCATCTCCTCGTCGGTCGTCAGGAAGGTCTTGGATGCCAGTTCCGCGAGCCGGCGCTCGTGGTCGCGGTGGCTCTTCATCAGGGTCCGGAACTCGTCGTGCGAGTCCGTGAGCTGGCGCTTCAACTCTTCGGTCAGGGTCGTCATCGGCACCTCCTTAGGAGGGAGATCCAGGAGACCGTCCGGAGTCTCCCTTTTCGCGGGGGACGGCGTCAAGACGAGTCCGCCGAAGGCGGTGGACCATCACGAGGGCGTCCTCCCCGTCCAGGTAGTAGCGGGCCCGGCGGCCGGCCTCCACGAAACCGAGCCCCTCGTAGAAGAGGCGGGCCGGGGCGTTCGAGACGCGCACCTCCAGGTAGATCTCCTCGGCAGCGATCTCCCGGGCGTAGGCGAAGACCTCGTCCATCAGGCGCGTGGCGAGTCCCCGGCGGCGGGCCTCCGGCGCCACGGCGATCTTGTTCACGTGGACCTCGCCCCCGGCGAAGGCGCAGAAGACGTATCCCGAAAGCCGGCCCCGGTCGTCGCGGGCCACGAGATTCATCCGGAACGGGGCCCCGATCTCCGACTCGAAGTACTCCCGCTTCCACGGGACCGGAAACGAGACCCGCTCGAGGTCGGCCACCCCGTCGAGATCCGCGCGCCGGGCCTCCCGGATCTCGACCGGCCGGGCGAGAGCGCTCACGGCCGGCGTCCCTCCAGCTTCTCCTCGGCCGCGCTCTTCCGTCCGTAGGCGAGGCCGTCCGGGCGCGACCCCGGCGGGTTCCGCTGGGCGAGCCGTCCCGCCGCCGCGGCCAGAGAGCCCCGGGCCGCCCCGAGGTCGACGGCGGGGACTCCCTCGGCCCGGCCGGCCTCCCGCGCCCGGGGCGCGGGAAGGGGCCCGGGATCCTCGGACAGGACGCCCCCGCGCCGCCGAGCCCGGTGCACCTCCCCCCGCCCGGCGTCGAGGAGGAAGTCGACGTCGGCCG
>DAOMFB010000329.1:0-3843 GCA_035429585.1 Thermoanaerobaculia bacterium | reverse complement strand
ATGACGACGCTGAGGGCGCTGACCGAGACGGCGCGGCCGTCGTCGAGCAGGAAGCGGAAGCCGGCCGGGACCGTGTAGGACTTCAGGCCGGTCTTCTCGCGGACGACGATGTTCGCGCCCTGGACCTGGATGATCTCGCCGTTCTCGATCCGGGTCGTCTTGACCGGGACCTGCTTGACGGTGGTGTTGACGACGGCCGTGACCTTCGTGCCCGGCTTGAGGTCGGCGATCCCGATCTCCTTCCCGTCCACCGTGAGCTTCTGGTCGGGCGGCAGGGTAATCGACTTCGTCTCGCCGGCGGCGTTCTTGAAGACGACCGTGTTGCCGTGGACGCCGATGACCTCGACGGTCCGGAGCTCGGTCTTGGTGGCGGCGGCCTGGGCGAAGACCGTCCCCGAAGCGCAGAGCGCCACGACGGCGATCGCCACGAGGGCGAACTTGAGCGACTTGGTCATTCCTCTTCTCCTTTATTGCAGATGTCCCCGGATCTCTCCGGGATTCGTTGGATTTCGTTCGGGAGCATATACCGAACGGCGTTCAGGGGTTGGGGGTCCCCCGGGTGACCTCCTTTCGAACGACGGCGGGGGCCGCCGCCGGGGCGTCGCCGACGAGGACCGCCCGGACGATGAACCGGCGCGGCGCGCTGCCGACGTAGTAGAAGGGGTAGCACGAAACGAGGGTCAGGACCGGCTGGGACGTCGCGTCGAGGACGTGCACGTCGTCCGGCGAGACGATCCGGATCGACTCGATGAGGTACAGGTAGTCCCGGGTGAGCGTCCTGAGACGGACCTCGTCGCCGACGGCGACGTCCTTCAGCCCCCGGAAGAAGCCGTCCCGGTGCCCCGCGATCCCGAGGTTTCCCGCCTCACCGGGTCGCGCCGTCTCCTCGATTCGCCCCACGGCCCGGTTGAGGGTCAGGTCGTCGGTCCCGTCGAGGAGGGGGACTTCGAGGCCGATCTTCGGGATGGAGAGGACTCCCAGGGGAGCCCCGAACTCCGTCCGGAGGCTCTCCTCGTAGGCCCGGATCCGCTCCGGGGACCAGAGGCTTTTGTTCACCGCCGCGGTCGGCCCGGCCTCGTCCGCGGCGGGAACCGGGGCCGTCCGGGCCGCCTCGCGCGCCTCGGCGAATCTCGAGAGATCCGCCTTCTCCCCGACGGTCCGGTGGACGCTCATCACGCCCCAGAAGCCGAGGAGCAGGACGCCCGCTCCGAGGAGGGCGCCTTCGAGGAGGCGAATCGGCTTCACGACGCCTCCGCCCCGGGGCCGGAAAGGGTCGGCAGGGGATCCATCTCCAACCACCTATTCTAGCCCCCGGGGCGCTCCCGGGGCACGGCACGGGGGACTACTTCGCCGTGGCGGCCTTCTTCGCCTGAAGCTCTCGGAGGACGGAGCCCGGCAGCGTGCCGGCCAGCGTCACACTGTCCTTCCCCTGCGTCACCTTGAAGGCGCGGAGGACGGGGACGAGGTCGGGCTGCTTCTCCTGGGCCGCCATCCGCCAGACGGCCAGGATGCCGCGGATGGCGTCCTCGAGGTTCTGGCGCGTCTCGGCGTCGCCGGAGACCCCCGTGGCCGTCACCTTCAGGGCGTCGCCGTCGGCCGTGGCCGAGAGAGCGACGAAGGCGACGGGCTTCATGGCGGCCACGACGGCGCCGGCGGCCTCGTCCCCATGGCGCAGCGTCGCGGTCCGCTCCGCCGCCCGGAAGCGGGACATGTCGACGAGGGCCCACGCGGAGGCTTTCGGGTCGAGCCGCGACGTCTGGCGCCCCAGCCCGTCGCCGGCCGCGAAGGAGGTCCCCCCGGCGGCCCGGCGCGCCAGCGCCTGCGCGACCGCCGTCTCGCTTCCGGCGAGGAGGAGCCGGTTCGAGGCGAAGGCGACGGCGACCGCACCGCCGTCCGGCGCCCGGCCGGCGTGATGCGCGTTCTTCAGGAGGTAGTAGTCGCCGTACGGCGTCCCCTTCCGCTCCGCGCCGCGCGCCGCGGTCGCCGCGGCGAGCTTCGGGGCGTCGAAGCGCCCCTCGAAGGCGACGAGCGCGAAGCCGCCCCCGTCCCGGCCGGGGGAGGCGGCGAAGACGACGAGGTCGACGTCCTGCCGGGGATTGAGGCCCGTCTCCGAGAGGAACCGGGCCGCGTCGGCGTCGGCCGAGATCCGGCCCGTCTCCTCGAACACGCGGTCGAAGAGGGAGCTCGTCCGGAGGTCGGCCACGCGCACGAGGCCCGCCGAGGAGGCGTCGGGCGGGATCAGCGCGAGGGCGTCGTCGGTCGGCTTCGCGGCCGCGGCCGGCAGGGCGGCGAGGGCGGCGAGAAGGAGGGCGCAGGCGGTTCGCTTCATGGTCAGAAGTCCTTTCTCCGGAAGAGCCAGGCGGCGAGAGAGAGCGACGCGAGGCCGAAGAGGCCGGTCGTGAGGAAGGGAGCGAGGGTCAGCCCTTCCCGGAGGCGCTCCGGCCCCTCCGCCCCGAGGACGAGCGCCACGACGGCCCGCCCCAGCTCGGCCGTCTTCGGGAGGATCCAGTAGAGGGCGTGGACGAGGGCCGCCGTCCCTTCCGACGACAGGGCGGCCTCGATCCGTTCGTGCCCGACGAGGAGGGCGCCGAGGAAGAAGAGGGCGAACGTGGCCATGATCGAGACGCCCGTCGACGAGGTCACGACGCCGACGAGGAAGGCGAAGGCGAGGAGCGCCGCGATCGCGAAGAGGACTACGGCCCCGGCGAGGAGAAAGCGCGGGTGGACGACCTTCGTCTTGGCGACGACGACGAGCCAGACCGACCCGACGAGGTAGCCGACGTTCGCGGCGGCGAGGAGGAGCCCGGCGACGTAGCGGGAGAGCAGGAGGGAGACCCTCCCCACCGGCCGCGAGAGATAGAGATCGACCGTCCCCTTCTCCTGGAGCCGCGGGACGAGGTGCGCCGTGGCGAAGACGACGAGGAACGTCCCCACCACGTAGAGGAATCCCGAGAAGCCCGCCTCGAAGCCGAGGACGAGCCGGTCGAGGTCCACCTCGCCGTGTCCGATCCGGACGCTCTTCCCGAAGATCTTCGCGCCGGCGAGGGCGCCGTTCACGACGTCGAGGTTCACGGCCGCGGCGAAGATCAGGATGAACAGGGAGGAGAGCGCGAAGTACGCCACGAGCGTCCAGCGCGCCGCGGCCTCGCGGAAGACGTCCTCGATCGAGGCGGCGAGGGCCCTCATCGCGCCTCCCCGGCCTCCGGGAGCCTCACGAGCTCCACGAACACGTCCTCGAGGGTGGAACGGACCGGCGTCAGCTCCGAGAGGACGCTTCCGCGGGCCCGAAGGGCATCGATCAGCTCGTTGAGGTGGGCCACGTCGCGGGCGGTCAGCTGCACGTGCCCGTTCCGCCGCTCTGCCCCCGCGCCCTTTTCCCGCAGCGCCTCGAGGAGCTCCTCGGTGAGAGGGGAGGCGACCAGTCTGTAGACCGTCGACGGAACCCCCGGCCTTCCGTCCTTCGTCCCCGCCGTCAGCTCCCCGATCGTCCCTTCCGCCGCGAGCCGTCCCCTCCGGAGCACCGCCACGCGGTCGCAGGTCAGCTCGATCTCGGAGAGGAGGTGCGAGTTGAGGAGGACGGCCCGTCCCCGGGCGGGCTCGGCGCGGAGGAGGTCGCGGATCTCGCGCCGCCCGACCGGGTCCACGCCGTCCGTCGGCTCGTCGAGGAGGAGCACCTCGGGGTCGTGGACGAGGGCCGCCGCGAGGCCGAGGCGCTGCGTCATCCCTTTCGAGAACTTCCTCACCTTGACGTCGGCCCAGCCGTCGAGCTTCACGCGGCGGAGGAGCTCCGGGATCCGCCGCGCCAGCGCGGCGCGGGGCATCCCCGACATCGCCCCGAAGACC
>DAOMFB010000328.1:0-3850 GCA_035429585.1 Thermoanaerobaculia bacterium | reverse complement strand
CGCCGCGGCGGCGCGCCGGGTGCGGCAGCTCGTCGCCGACGCGGCCGCCCGGGTTCCCGGCGACGGGCCCGAGGCGACCGACCTCGTCCCCCTCGAGAGCGGCCGGCTCGACGACCTGCGGCTCGACCTCGAAGCCCTCCTCGTCCGACACCTCGCGGACCTCCGCGCGGGGGCCGAGCGCGTCCCGGAGGACCCGGTCCTCGAGCTCTACTTCACCTTCGCCCGCTTCCACGACGTAGCCCGGATGGCCCATCCCCCGGACGCCGCCGCGCCGGACCCGGCCTTCGACGTCATCGCCTCGCGGGGGCCCTCCGGCCCGCGGCTCCTCCTCCTCTGCAAGGACCCCTCGCGGCCCCTGGGCGCCGTCCTGAACGCCGCCGCCGCCACCGTCGGGATGTCGGCCACCCTGACGCCGCCGGAGTTCTACCGGGACCTCCTCGGGCTCGACCGCGACCGGACCGACGTCCTCCGCCTGCCGTCCCCCTTCCCCCGCGAGAACCGCGCGGTCTTCGTGGCGGCCGACGTCGACACGAGCTTCGCCGCCCGCACGCGGGACGCGCCGCGCCTCGCCGCGGTCGTGGCCGAGGTGGCGGCGGCCTGCCCCGGCAACGTCCTCGCCCTCTTCCCCTCGTACCGGTTCCTCGACGACGTGAGGGCGCGCCTGCCGGCGCTCCCCGGCCGCCGGGTCCTCCGCCCCGCGGACCGATCGACCGAGCTGGAGCGGAGCGCGGCCCTCGCGGCCCTCCGGGACGGGGGCCCGCCGGTCCTGCTCCTCGCCGTCTCGGGAGGGGCTTTCGCCGAAGGGGTCGACTACCCCGGCGAGATGCTGAGTGCCGTCGTCGTCGTCTCGCCGGCGCTCCCGCAGGTCCGCTTCGAGCAGGAGCGGATGCGGCAGTACTTCGAGGAGCGCTTCGAGAAGGGGTTCGAGTACGCCTACGTCGTCCCGGGCATGACCCGTGTCATCCAGAGCGCCGGGCGCCTCATCCGGTCGGAGTCCGACACGGGCGTGGTCGTCCTGGCGTGCCGGCGGTTCCTGCGCGAGCCGTACCGGCGCTACCTCCCCGCGGACTGGTACGGCGACGACCCGGCCGAGCTCCTCTCCACGTCCGTCGGCGCCGACACGGCCGCCTTCTTCGCGAAGGTCGGGAGCCCGCGGTAGGCGGCGGGTCAGTCGTCGAACTCGTTCTTCGGCTTGCCGTCCTTCGGCAGCGCCACCGTCGTCTTCTCGTCCTCGCTCCGGCGGACCGTGTGGGTCTTCTCGCCCTCGTCGGGCTCCGCGTCCATGAGGACGTCCACCACGATGGCGGTGACGTTGTCCACGCCCCCCCGCTCGTTGGCGAGCTCCACGAGCTTCCGGACGGCCCCCTCGGGCGAGGGCTCGGCCTCGAAGAACGCGTGGATCTCCTCGTCGCCTACCATCCCCGTCAGGCCGTCCGAGCAGAGGAGGAAGCGGTCTCCCGGCCGGAGGGGCACCTCGATGAGGTCGACGGAGACGTGCGGGGAGCCGCCGAGGGCCCGCGTCACGACGTTCTTGAGCGGATGGCTCTTCGCCTCGTCCTCCGAGAGGATCCCGGCGTTGACCTGTTCCTGCACCCACGAGTGGTCGTCGGTGAGGCGCCGGAGCTCGCCGTCGCGGAACAGGTAGGCCCGGCTGTCGCCGACGTGGACGAGCGTCGCGCGCTGCGCCTCGACGAGCGCCGCGACGACCGTCGTCCCCATCCCCTTCAGCTCCGGACGGCTCGCGACCGCCCGCATCACCTTCTCGTTGGCCTTCTCGACGGCCGCCGTCAGACGGTTGCCTCCGGAGGCGGCGCGGTTCCCCTGGCCGAAGGGCCACGAGCTGTCGGTCGCGTCGTCGCTCGACGCGATGAACTCCTGCATGGACTCGACGGTGATGCGCGAGGCCACCTCGCCGGCCGCGTGGCCTCCCATGCCGTCGGCCACGACGAAGAGGCCGCGTTCCGCGTCGACGAGGTAGGCGTCCTCGTTGTGTTTCCGCTTCCGCCCGACGTCCGTCAGCCCGAAGGCGTGGAGAGTCATCCGGTGCCTACCCCTTCCGCCCGTAGCTGCCGCTCGTCGGCCGCTGCGACTCGCCCCCCCGAGCCTTGTGCAGGAGGGTCAGCAGCTCGGCGTCGTCGGGGAACCACTTCAGCGCTTCCGTGAGGTGCCGCTCGGCCTTGGCGTTCAGGCCCGCCATGACGTAGAGCCGGCCCGCGTCCTTGCGATAGGTGGGGTTGTTCGGATCGAGGCGGATGGCGCCCTCGATCGCCTCGATGCCCCGGCGCACCTGGCCGACCACGCGAAGGCAGGCGACCGCCAGGTAGTGAAACGCCTTCGCGTCCTTGTCCCAGTGCTTGACCGCGAGGTCGAACTCCTCCAGGGCCTGCGGGAAGAGCCCCTCCTTGAAGGACTTCACGCCCCGGGCGACGTAGGCCCGCGCGATGGACTGCGCGTCGTTCGCGGCCGGCTTGTGCTTGTCGAGCTCGGCGTCGTGCAGCTTCCGCCGGGCCGGGTTCGTCAGCACGTTCAGGGCCTCGGTCAGGACCTGGAACCGCTCCTCGGCCTGCTTCTTCTTCTCGGCGTCGCGCTGCCGGTCCGGATGGGCCTCGCGCGCGAGGATCCGGAAGCGACTTCGGATCTCGTCGTCCGTCGCCTGGCGCGAGACCGCGAGCAGGTCGTAGTAGTTGATCAACGCTCCCTCGGGAGCGGGCGAACCCCGTCGCCCAGCCCCTTGTCGCTGTGCTGGACCGATTCTCACACAGCCGGGGCGGCGCCGGGAAGCGCCCCGCTCTCAGGTCTCCCGGCGCGAGACCTCCCGGCGGGCCAGCTTCCGGATCGGCTCCGGGACGTTCCGGTCGACCGAGAGCTTCTTCTGGTCGGCGTGGCTCAACCGGATGACCAGCGGCAGCGTGGCGTCGATCGGCGACCGGGGGTTCCGGACGAGCGCCGCGACGATCGAGTACTTCCGCATCCACTCCCGGCGGAGCGCGATGTACCGGAGGACGTCCTCCGACACGCTCTTCATGTTCGCGATCACCTCGACGTCCCCTTCCCGGGTCTTCGGGGACTTCAGCACGGCGGTGGCCACCAGCCGGTTCGTGTCCCGCACGAGGAAGAGCCGCTCCTCCTTCGTGCCGCGCCACGCCAGCCGGATCTTCTGGGCCACGCCGAGGGTCGCCAGGCGGGCGAACAGGTTCCGGTGGACGTCGTCCGACTCCGCCGCCTCCGCGGCCGCCGCCGGCGAGATCGCCTCGAGGGTGGGCACGGTGTCCTCGCCGACCTCCGACCCGGCGGCCGCCGCCGCGCGCTCGTCCTCCTCGCGCTCCTTCTTCAGGAAGAACTCCTCCAGGAACTCGTCCGCCCGGCGGCGGATGTCCGTGGAGAGGTGCGGGTTCTCGAAGAGCCTCTCCACGATGACCGGGGACGCGAGGAGCCGGACCTGGTTCGTCACGAGCACGTCCTGCAGGTACGGATCGACCCGGTCGGCCAGCCACGCGAGCGTCTCGTCGGGAACTTCCTTGTGCCGGATCAGCGGCTCGAGGATCGACGCGTCCGCCGTCCGGCGCGCGATGGCGTCGAGCTGGACGGGCCGGACGCCGGGCGAGAGCACCGCCTCCTTCAGCGCCTCGACCGGCAGGGAGCGGAAGCTCTCCTCCGCGAGGGCGCGGAGCGTCGGATCCGGGCCCGCGAGGAGCGTTCCGAGCGCCCGCGCCAGCTCGCTGGCCGGGAGCGGGACGAGGCCCCTCGCGGCGAACTCGAGGACCTGCGCCGGCGCCGTCCCCTCCTCGATCTGGGTCAGGAGCTCGCTTTCCGGTTCGGCGGCGCCCATGCCGCTAGATTACCGGACGCG
>DAOMFB010000327.1:0-3860 GCA_035429585.1 Thermoanaerobaculia bacterium | reverse complement strand
AACCCCCGAGATCTACCCCCTATCCCGACGCCGCGCTCTTCCGGGACCTGGGCGGCGGGGACGCCGAGGGAGGCGAGGAGAGCCTTCATCCCGTCGATCATCGGCAGGGGGCCGCAGAGGCAGTAGACGGCGCCGGCGGGGATCCCGGTGAGCCGCCGGATCAGCTCGCCGTCGACGCGGCCGGCGTACATCCCGGGGCCCGCGGCGCCGCGGGTGACTGCGATGACGACGCGGCACTGCGGATGCCGGGCGGCGAATCCCGCGAGCTCCTCCCGAAAGGGGACGTCGTCCACCGACCGGACCGAAAGGACGAGGGTGACGCGCCGCCCGGGATCGGCGGCCGCCGCATGCCGGAGCATGCTGATGAGCGGGGTGATGCCGACGCCGCCGGCGAGGAGCACGAGGGGGCGGGAATCGCCGGCGGGGTAGACGAACGGACCGGCGGGCTTCCGGACGCACAGGCAGGAGCCCGGGCGAAGGGCGTCGTGGAGCGTCCCCGAGACGAGCCCCTGGCGCTTCACCGAGATCTCGAGGATCCCCCGGTTCTCCGGCGCCGAGCAGATCGAGTAGCAGCGGACGAGCGGCTTGCCGTCGACGGGGACCTGAACCGACAGGAACTGGCCCGGCTTGAAGTCGAAGCCCTTCGGCCGCCGGAGCCGGAACGTCCGGATCTCCCCGGTCTGGTCCTCGACAGCGAGGACCTTCGTCTCCACCCAGCCCGGCGCGAGCGGCGCGGGGGGCGGGAAGGCTCTTTCGCACGCCGCGAACCAGAGGAGGTGCACGACCGCGGCGGCCCCGAGCGCGGGAAGCGTGGGGAAGATCCACGGAAGGAGGGCCAGGAGGAAGCCGGGAACGGCGTACGGCGAGAAGCGGCGCGGCCAGCTCCGGTGCCGGCGGAGCATGGCGAGGACGACGTGGAAGGTCGAAGCGGCCGCCAGCACGGCCGAGGAGGCGGAGAGCGTCGGCTCGGACGGCACGTCAGGCGACGGCGCTATTCGTCGTCGAAGATGCCGCGGGGCTTCGCGGGGTCCGTCTTCGCCTTCTGGAGCGCCTCCTTGAAGGTCTTCTCGAGGATCTCGCTCTTGTGCTTCTCGCGCTCGACCGTGGCGGCGAAGAGGTCCTCGGCGCGCGCCTTCCGGCGCTGGATCTCCTTGGCGGCGTCCTCGAGGGAGGCGAGCCGGTCCTTGTGGGCCGGGGTCTCGTGCGAGAGGACGGCGCCGGTCTCGGCGTCGACCTTCAGGGTCGAGGAGCACTCGGGGCACTGGACGAGGAGCGGCTCCTTCATGGCGCGGGTCATTATGCTACCGGGCCGTGGGCGCGGACGCGGAGGACTGGAAGGAGAAGCTGAAGGCGCTCGGGATCGCGCGCCGGAGGCGCCCCGCGCCGCCGAAGGCCGCGGACCGGCGGAAGGTCGAGACGGGCCGGGTCGGCGAGGAGATCGCGGCGCGCCACCTCGAGGAGCGGGGACTCGCGATCCTCGAGCGAAACGTCCGCTTCCCGGACGGCGAGATCGACCTCGTGGCCGAGGAAGGCGCCGTCCTCGTCTTCGTCGAGGTGCGGCGTCGCACGGGAGGCGGCGCCGGGAGCGCGGCGGAGTCGGTCACCGCGCGGAAGCGGGCCCGCGTCGTCCGGGCCGCGCGGCGCTGGCTGGCGCGGCATGGGCGACAGGCGGCGCGCCTCGTCCGGTTCGACGTCGTGGCCCTGGACGGCGATCCCCCGGCCGTCACGTGGATCCGGGGCGCCTTCGACGGGGGCTGAGCCGGCGTCAACGGCCGGCCGGCGCCGGCGTCCGGGGCGTTCCGTCCTCTTCGTAGTGCTCCCGATACCAGTGGGCGTAGTGGTGCCTGGCCCACTCGCGGTCGACCCGGCCCGTGATCATTCCGCTCAGGCCCACGCGCGTCGACGGATTCACGACGGCCATGTAGATGTGGCCGAACATCAGGAGGGGGGGCACGAGGGACATGCTGATGTGGAGGAGCCAGGGGAGGAAGTGGTCCACGCCCGTCGCCCAGAGGACGATGCCCGTGGCGACGAAGAGCGGATAGGTGACCATGACCATCATGAAGTTCAGCCGCTCGGCCGCGTTGAACTTCCGCTGCTCCGGAAGGACGACCCTCTTGCTGACCGTCGACGGGCCCACGAGGAAGAGCCACTTCAGGTCGTCGATGGTCCAGGAGAAGCCGATCTTCACGTTGTAGACGAGGACCTTGTAGTCGCGCCAGTTCCGCGCGACGGCGAGCGCCGGGAAGACGGCGAGGCAGCCTCCCGAGACCCGGTGCAGGAACGAGAGGACCTCCCGGAAGAGACTGCCGGAGTGCAGGTTGTAGAAGAACTTCATCGTCACGCCCGTCGCAAAGCAGAGCATGAAGGGAATGGCGATGGCCCAGTGGAGCATCATCTCGCCGCGGGCGAAGCGAAGGACCTCCCGGACCTGCTCCTTCCGCGGGAAGGCGAGGACCTTCCCGGTGGGAACGCTCTCCTCACGATGCATGTAGAGAATCCGACCCGTCGTCTCGGCCAATTCCCCCCCGTGAGCGGAGTCCCGCGAGACGGTCCCCCGCTCCGCTTCCTCTGGAAGTGAGCCGGCTCTCCGGACCTCACGCGGCGATTCTGAAGCCGCGCCGGCCGGGTGGACGCCGTTCGTGTAACGGGCGTCACAGAGGCCGCCGTAAGGGCCGAAGCTGCGGCGTCCGGCCGCGACGCGGCGGAGCCGGTGCCGTGGGTAAACTCGTGTCGGAAAGAAGCGTCCTTCAGATGACGTGCAGAACGGCACCCCGTCCGTTGCGGCGCGGCCTCTCCCGCTGGGGGAGGAGGGTGTGAGCCGGCTCGCCGGCCGGATGCTGGGCCGCTACCGGCTGGAGGACCTCCTCGGCCGCGGCGGGATGGCGGAGGTCTGGCGCGCCGAGGACACGAAGCTCGGCCGCGCCGTGGCCGTCAAGGTGATCCACGACGAGCACGCCGGCGACCGGAACTTCGTGGAGCGGTTCCTGCGCGAGGCGCGCGTCGTCGCCTCGCTGGAGCACCCGAACATCCTCCCCGTCTTCGACTTCGGCGAAGAGGAGGGGCTCCCGTTCCTCGTGATGCCGTTCCTCGAAGGGGGGACGCTGCGCGACCGGATGCAGGCCGGCCCCGCGCCGCTCGCGAAGGCGGCGCTCTGGATCGGCCAGCTCGCGGGCGCCCTCGACGCGGCGCACGAGGCCGGGGTCCTCCACCGGGACGTCAAGCCGGCGAACGTCCTCCTCGGGAAGGGGGACCGGCTCTTCCTGGCCGACTTCGGCATCGCGAAGATGCTCGAGACGGCGACCGGGCTCACGGCGACGGGGATGGTGGTCGGCACGCCGCTCTACATGGCCCCCGAGCAGGCGCAGGGACGGCCGGCTTCCCCCGCGACGGACCGGTACGCGCTCGCCGTGATCGCCTTCGAGCTGCTCGCCGGGCGGCCGCCCTTCGAGGGGGAGAACCCCCTCTCGCTCATGCACCAGCACGTCACGGCCCCGGCGCCCGCCCTCTCGGAGAGGATCTCCGGGCTGCCGGCGGGGCTCGACGGGGTCTTCGCGCGCGCCCTCGCGAAGGACCCGGCGGAGCGTCACGCGACCTCGAGCGCCTTCGCGGCCGCGGTCGCCGCGTTCGCGCCGACCGGGATTGCCGGGGCTGTCGTCTCGACGGCCTCACCCGCGTCGCGGGCCGTCGCGACCGCTCCCACCGTCCTCCAGCCGGACCGGGCGCGCGCGGTCGCCACGCCCCCTCCGGGGCTGACGAGCGAGGAGACGATCCTCACCGGACGGGGAGCGGCGCGGAAGAGGCGGCTCAGCGGCCTCGCGGGCGCTCTGGGCCTGGCGGCGTCGGGAGCCGGGGTAGTC
>DAOMFB010000326.1:0-3869 GCA_035429585.1 Thermoanaerobaculia bacterium | reverse complement strand
GAGGGTGGCCCTCACCGCGGCCGGGGCGCGGGAGAGGATCTTCCGCAGCAGGTCGAAGCTGGCCGGCAGGAGTTCGGCCGGCTCGACGACCCTGTTGACGAGACAGATCCGGTGCGCCTCCTCGGCGGAGATCGGGTCCCCCGTCAGGATCAGCTCCAGCGCCCGCCCCTTCCCGACGAGCCGGGGCAGGCGCTGCGTCCCGCCGTAGCCCGGGATCAGGCCCAGGTTCACCTCGGGCTGCCCCAGCCGCGCCGCCCGCGACGCGATCCGGAGGGTGCACGCCATGGCCAGCTCGCACCCCCCGCCGAGGGCGTACCCGTTGATCGCCGCGATCGAGGGCGTGCCGAGGCGCTCGAGGAGGTCGAAGACGACCTGCCCGCGCCGGGCGAGGTCGCGCGCCGTCGCCGGCGTCAGCTCCGGGAACGTGGAGATGTCCGCCCCCGCGACGAAGGCCTTCTCGCCGGCCCCCGTCACGATCAGCGCCCCGATCTCCGGGTCGGCCTTCGCCGCGTGAAACGCCTCCCGGAGCCCCTCCAGCACCTCGCCGTTCAGCGCGTTCAGCTTCTCGGGCCGGTTCACGGTGACCGTGAGGATCCGGTCGGCGCGCTCGGTCAGGACGACGGCCACGGCAGCGTCCTCCCTCAGCCGAACGGGTTCTCGTCGGCGCTCCGCCCGTAGATGGCCGGGACCGGAACGTCGAGGAGCCGGAGGTAGACGGAGAGCTGGCCCCGGTGGTGGATCGAGTGGTTGAGCAGGATCGTCCGGAGGAAGGCGATCCGCGGCATGGAGAGCAGCGTCACGCCGTCCCGCGAGAGGGTCCAGCTCGCCAGGGCCCGGGCGTCGTCGAGCTGGGCCATCGCGGCCTTCGCCCCCCCGCAGGCCGCGTCGAAGGCGCCGAGGATCTCGGCCGTGGTCCCCAGCGGAGGGGTCGGCGCGACCGTGGCGAGGTCCAGGCCGTCCTTCAGGACCGAGGAGGCCACCATGGACGGGATCGTCGCGAGGTGCGTGGCCAGCTTGCCGAGCGTCATCGACTTCGGGTGAGGCTGCCAGCCGAGCTTCGAGTCGGGGCAGCGCTCGAGCAGCTTCCGCGTCGTCGACGCCTCCCGGTCGAACTCCATCAGGAGCGGGTCGATCAGCCTCATGCGGTCCTCCTTCCGGACTCCAGCCTGTATCGTAGCCCCGCCGATGGCCCTGTACGCCGCCACGATCTTCCTCTCCGCCTTCCTCCTGTTCCAGGTCCAGCCGCTCATCGGCCGATATCTCCTCCCCTGGTTCGGCGGAACGCCCTCCGTCTGGACCACCTGCCTCCTCTTCTTCCAGGCGGTGCTGTTCGCGGGCTATCTCTACGCGCACGGCCTCTCGAAGCTCGCCCCGCGCCGGCAGCGCCGCCTCCACGCGGCCTTCCTCCTGGCCGCCGGAGCGCTGCTCGCCCTCTCCGCCGTCGTCTTCGGGACCCCCCTCGCGCCGCCCGGTCTCCTGAGGCCGGACGGGAGCGGCGTTCCCGCGCTCCGGGTTCTCGGCCTTCTCGGGGCGACCGTCGGCCTTCCCTACCTCCTTCTCTCGTCCACCGGGCCGCTGCTCCAGGCGTGGGCGGCCCGCCTCCCCGCCCCGGAGCGGGTCTGGCGCCTCTTCGCCCTCTCCAATCTCGGCTCCCTCCTCGCGCTCCTCGCCTACCCCTTCGCCGTGGAGCCGGCCCTCAGCCTCCGGGCCCAGGCCTGGGGCTGGTCGATCCTCTTCCTCGTCTTCGCGGCCGCGGCGGCGGTCTCGGCGGCTCGGCAGGCCCGGTCCGGCGAAGGCCCCGGGAGCCTCCCGCCCCCCGACCCCGGACCGCCGCCGGATCCCGCCGACCGCCGTCTCTGGATCGCGCTCCCGGCGTGCAGCTCGATCCTCCTGATGGCCACCACGAACCAGATGTGCCAGGAGGTGGCCGTCGTTCCGCTTCTCTGGGTCCTCCCGCTGTCGCTCTACCTCGTGACGTTCATCCTCTGCTTCGAGGCGCCCCGCGTCCCGTGGCGGCCAATCGCCTCCGTCCTCTTCCTCCTCTCGATAGGGCCGGTCGTCTACGTCCTCCAGAACGCCGTCCGGGTGAAGGTGCCCTTCCAGGTCGCCACGTACGCCGTCGCCCTCTTCGCGGGGTGCCTCGTCTGCCACGGGGAGCTCTACCGCCTCCGACCGGCGCCGGGACGGCTCACCGGCTTCTACCTGGCCGTGGCGGGCGGCGGCGCTCTCGGCGGCGTCCTCGTCGGCGCCGTCGCCCCGCTTCTCTTCCAGGGCTACTGGGAGTATCCCGGCGGCCTCCTCCTCTGCGGCGGGCTTCTCGTCGCGCGGCTCGGGCGGAGCGCGAAATCGCCCGCCGTCGGACGGATCCTCGCCGGCTCCGGCGTCGTCGCCCTCGCGATCGCGGCGGTGTCGCTCCTGGCGGCGCAGGTCGTCGAGACGCGGCGGGGCGCCGTCTCGCTCTCGCGGAACTTCTACGGCGTGCTTCGCGTCCGCGAGGAGCTCCCCGGCGACGCCGACTGGCACCTCCGGGCCCTGACGCACGGACGGATCCAGCACGGCTTCCAGTACCTCGCCGCGGACCGGCGCCGGCAGCCGACCGCCTACTACACGGAGGCGAGCGGCGTCGGACGGGCACTCCGGGCGCACCCGCGGCGCGCCGCGGGCGAGGACCTCCGGATCGGCGTCGTCGGCCTCGGCGTCGGCACCCTCGCGGCCTACACGCGCCCCGGCGACGTCATCCGGTTCTACGAGATCAATCCGGACGTCGTCGCCCTCTCGCGCGGCCCCGACCCCCGGTTCACGTTCCTCGCCGACGCACGCGGCACCGTCGAGGTCGTCGAGGGGGACGCGCGGCTCTCCCTCGAGCGGGAGCTCGCGCGGGGGGCGCCGCAGCGGTTTGACCTCCTCGTCCTCGACGCCTTCTCGAGCGACGCCATCCCCGTCCATCTCCTGACGGCCGAGGCCGTCGCCGCCTATCTCCCCCACCTGCGCGACGAGGACTCGATCCTCGCCGTTCACACCTCGAACCGCCACATCCGCCTGGAGCCGGTCCTTCTCGAGGTCGCCCGGCGCTTCGGGCTCGCCGCCGTGGAGTCCGACGCCGACCCGCCCGGAGCGGGCTCCTCCCGGAGCGTCTGGGTCCTGCTCTCGCGGCGGAACGAGGTCCTCTCGCGGCCCGAGATCGCCGCGGCCGCCGTCCCCCTCTCCGGCCACGGGCGCCGCGTCTCCCTCTGGACGGACGACTACAGCAACCTCTTCGGCCTCGTCACCTGGTAGCGGACGCCGTCAGGAAAGCGCCGCCGCGAGCGCGTGGAACCGGCGCCGGAAGTCGATCATCTCCTCGGCGCTCCGCGCCTCCGGGTGGAGCCGGTTGGCGAGCAGGACGTGGATCCGACGGCTCCGGGGATCCACGAAGAGCGAGCTCCCCGTGAAGCCCGTGTGGCCGAAGCTCTCCGGCGCGAGGGCGTCGCCCGCGCTCCGGACGGTTCGGGCGAGGGCCCATCCGAGGCCCCGGTCCTCCCCGAGCCCTTCCGTCTGGTTCCGGACGGCTTCCGCCACGGAGGCCTCCGAGAGAAGGCGGGGGTCGCGGTCGAGCCAGGCCCGGGCGAGGGCCGCCACGGCCCGTGACGTCCCAAAGAGGCCGGCGTTCAGGGCCACGCCGTCCCCGCGGCGCCGCGCGTTCCCGTCGTTCACCTCCCCGTTGACGACGCCGCTCCGGAACCCCGCGTAAGCGAGACCCCGCTCCGCGGTCTTCCGCCGCTCCGTCGCGTCGTTCCGCTCGCCGCCGGCCGCACGGTCCCGGTCCTCTCCCCCGGGGCCGAAGAGGAGGTCCGCCTCGAGCACGAGCGGCCCGGGGGCCCCCGGGCGCA
>DAOMFB010000325.1:0-3871 GCA_035429585.1 Thermoanaerobaculia bacterium | reverse complement strand
GGGCGCCACCGCCCCCCTTCCCCCGTGCCAGATGTTCTAATCCGCCCGAATGTCAGACGATGCGGTTTCCGGCGAGATCAGCCTCCACGAACAGATCGCCAACCGCCGGGCGGCCCGGGAGCGGATCGCGCGGCTCGGCCGGCCCCTCTACCCGAACCGCTGGGACCCGACGCACCTCGTCTCCGGCGTGCTGGCCGCCTGGGGCGGGAAGGACGCCGCGGCCCTCGAGGCCGAGCCCGAGGCGGCGCGCCGCGTCCGGGTCCCCGGGCGCGTCCTCGCCATCCGGAAGATGGGGAAGGCGGTCTTCGTCGACCTGTCGGACGGGGCGCATCGCGTCCAGGTCTACCTGAGGCGGGACGCCCTCCCCGAGGCGGACTGGGCGCTCTACGAGCAGCTCGACCTCGGCGACCACGTCGGCGTCGAGGGAACGGTCTTCCGCACCCGGACGGGCGAGCTCTCGGTGAAGGCGGGACGGCTGGACTTCCTCGCCAAGTCCCTCCGGCCGCTCCCCGACAAGTGGCACGGCCTGACCGACGTCGAGCGGCGCTACCGCCAGCGCTACGTCGACCTCTTCGTCTCGCCCGAGACCCGGAGGGCATTCGAGGTGCGGGCGAAGCTCGTCTCCTTCATCCGGCGCTTCTTCGACGCGCGCGGCTTCGTCGAGGTGGAGACGCCGATGATGCAGCCGATCGCGGGCGGCGCGGCGGCCCGCCCCTTCGTGACGCACCACAACGCCCTCGACATCGACCTCTACCTCCGGATCGCCCCGGAGCTCTACCTGAAGCGTCTCGTCGTCGGCGGGTTCCCGAAGGTCTACGAGATCAACCGGAACTTCCGGAACGAGGGGATCTCCACCCAGCACAATCCCGAGTTCACGATGCTCGAGTTCTACACGGCCTACGCCGACGCGCGGGACCAGATGGCCCTGACCGAGGAGCTCTTCGCGTCGGCAGCGCTCGAGATCCTGGGGACGACGGACCTCCCGTGGGGCGACGGCACGATCTCGCTGAAGGCGCCCTTCCGGCGGATCGGCATGAAGGAGGCCATCGTCGAGTACGGGGCGGGCGCGCCCGGCGGCCCGGTCGGACGCGGCGACCTCGAGGACCTCGCGTCCCTCCGGAAGACGGCCGCGCGCGTCGGCGTCGAGGCGCTCGGGCGGTTCGGCGACTCGAAGGGGAAGCTCGTCGCCGAGATCTTCGCGGCCGTGGCCGAGAAGCAGCTCGTCCAGCCGACCTTCGTCGTCGACTTCCCGGCGGAGATCTCGCCGCTGGCCAAGACGAAGCCCGAGGACCCCTCCACGGCCGACCGCTTCGAGCTCTACGTCGCGAAGATGGAGGTCGCCAACGGCTTCTGCGAGCTGAACGACCCCGACGAGCAGGCCGAGAAGTTCCGCGCGCAGGTGGCCGAGCGGACGAAGGGGGACGACGAGGCGATGCTCTTCGACGAGGACTACGTCGAGGCCCTCTCGTACGGGATGCCGCCGACCGCGGGGGAGGGGATCGGCATCGACCGGCTCGCGATGCTCTTCACGAACAGCCCTTCCATCCGCGACGTCATCCTCTTCCCGCTCATGCGGCCGAAGGCGTGACGGACCCCCTCCTTCGACGAAAGGAGACCACGAGATGAACGGATCCTTCCGGCCGGGTCGTTTCCTCCTCGCCGCCGCCCTCGCCCTCGCGGGCGCCTCGCCGTCGGCGCGGGCGGCCGGGCCGCCGCGCCCCCACATCGTCTACATCGTGGCGGACGACCTCGGCTGGAAGGATGTCGGCTTCCACGGCTCCGACATCCGGACGCCGGCGATCGACGGCCTCGCCGCCACCGGCGCGCGGCTCGAGCAGTTCTACGCGCAGCCGATGTGCACCCCGTCGCGGGCCGCCCTGATGACGGGGCGCTACCCGCACCGGTACGGCCTCCAGACGATCGTGATCCCGTCCGCCGGGACGTACGGCCTCGCGACGGACGAGAGAACCCTTCCGCAGGCCCTGAAGGAAGCCGGCTACCGGACCGCGATCGTCGGCAAGTGGCACCTCGGGCACGCCGACCGGAAGTACTGGCCGAAGCAGCGCGGATTCGACTCCCAGTACGGGCCGCTCCTCGGCGAGATCGACTACTTCACCCACGGTGCCCACGGGACGAAGGACTGGTTCCGGGACGAGAAGCCGCTCCACGAGGAGGGATACGCGACGACTCTCCTCGGGAACGAGGCCGTCCGGATCGTCGAGGCGCACGACCCGAAGGTCCCGCTCTTCCTCTACCTCGCCTTCACGGCCCCCCACGCGCCGTACCAGGCGCCGCCGGCGGCCCTCGACCGGTACCCCGGGATCGCCGACCCGAGCCGCCGTGCCTACGCCGCGATGATCTCGGCGATGGACGACGAGATCGGCCGGGTCCTCGACGCCCTCGGACGCCGCGGGATGCGCGCGAACACGCTCGTCGTCTTCCAGAGCGATAACGGGGGGCCGAAGTCGGCGAAGTTCACGGGCGAAGTCGACATGTCGAAGGCCACGATCCCGGCCGACAACGGGCCGTACCGGGACGGGAAGGGGATGCTCTACGAAGGGGGAACCCGCGTCGTCGCTCTCGCGAACTGGCCCGCGCAGGTGACGGCGGGCCTCGTCGTGAACGAGCCGCTCCACGTCGTGGACGTCTACCCGACGCTCGCGTCGCTGGCGGGAGCCTCGACCGCCGCGGGCAAGCCGCTCGACGGCCTGAGCGCCTGGCGGACCGTGAGCGAGGGGGCCCCCTCGCCGCGGACCGAGATCGTCTACGACGTCGAGCCGTTCCGCGCGGCCGTCCGGCAGGGGGACTGGAAGCTCGTCTGGCACGCGCTCCTCCCCTCCCGGCTCGAGCTCTTCGACCTCGCGAAGGACCCCTACGAGAGGACGAACCTCGCGGAGAGGCACCCGGCGAAGGTCGCCGAGCTCCAGCGCCGGATCGAGGCCCTCGCCCGCGAGGCGGTCCCGCCCCTCATCCTGGGCGAGGCCGGGGCCGCGGCCAAGGAGATGCTCTTCGGCTCGGTGGCCTTCCCCGGCGAGGCGAAGCTCATCGAAATCCAGCCGTGATCGCCCTCTTCCTCGCCCGCCGATACCTCCTCGCCTCGCGGAGAGAGGCGCAGGTGGGGGTGGTGGCGCTCGCGGCCTTCGTCGGGCTGGCGCTGGGCGTCGCCGCGCTGGTCCTGTCGCTCGCGCTCCTCGCGGGCTTCCAGGCCCACATCCGCTCGCGCCTCCTGGCCGAGACGCCGCACCTGACGGTGAGTCCCGCCGGGCGGGACGCGTTCACGACGGCGGACGGCCTCCCGGAGAAGCTCGCGGCCCTCCCGGGCGTCGTGTCGGCCTCCCCGGTGGCGCGGGGCCGCATCTGGATCAGCATCGCCGGGCGGACGGCGCCGGCGCAGGCCGTGGGGCGCGCCGGGGCGAAGGGGCTCGTCCTCGACCTGTCGCAGGCACGGCCGCTCGGGGCGGTCGCGGGCGACGACGTGACGATCGTCTCGTCGCGGACCCGCCTGTCGCCGCTCGGGCCGGTCCCGATCGCCGTGTCCATGGCCGTCGAGAAGGTCGTCCCGGCGTCCACGGGGCGCCGCGAGCCCGAGGCCACGCTCCCGCTCGAGGCGGGGCGGCGGCTGTTCGCCCTCCCCGAGGGGGGCGCCAGCGCGTACGAGGTCTTCCTGTCCGACCCGCGGCGTGCCGCGGAGGCGGCGCGCGAGGTCGTGGCGGCGCTGGGCGGCGGCGTCTCGGCGACGACCTGGGAGGAGGCGAACCGGTCCCTCGTCCTCGCCCTGAAGCTGGAGCGGGCCGTCCTCTTCGCCACGGTCTTCCTGATCGTCGTCGTGGCCCCGGACCTGGACGTCGCCGATCCCCACGACGAAGCCGCG
>DAOMFB010000324.1:0-3903 GCA_035429585.1 Thermoanaerobaculia bacterium | reverse complement strand
GACCCATCGCCGAAGACCGCCGGGTCGAGCCCCACGATGGGGATGTTCGTCTCGCCCCCCTCCGGGTCGATCCGGACGCCCGGCACGTCGGCGAGCGCCTCCGGGAGGCGCGGGGCCCGCCGGTGGTCGACGGTCAGCCGCGCGCGCTCGTGCTCGAGCGCCACGAGGGCCGCCGCCGCCACGACGCCCGCCTGCCGCATCCCGCCCCCGAAGAGCTTCCGGACGCGGCGCGCCTCCGCGACGAAGGCCTTCGACCCGGCGACCGCGCTTCCCACCGGGGCGCGAAGCCCTTTCGAGAAGCAGACCATCACGGAGTCGAAACCGGCCGCGAGCGTCGCCTCCGGCACGCCCCGCGCCGCGGCGGCGTTCCAGAGCCGGGCGCCGTCGAGGTGGGCCGCGAGGCCGCGCTCCCGCGCGAGCGCGAGGAGCCCGTCCACGTCGGCGTCCCGGAGGACGGCGCCGCCGGCGAAGTTGTGGGTGTTCTCGAGGGCGAGGACGGAGGTGCGCGGAAGGTAGTAGACCGACTCCGGCCGCACCCACGGCTCGACGAGGGCCCGCGTGAGACGCCCCCCCTCGCCCGCGACCGGGCGCGGCAGGAGGCCGGAGAGCGCCGCCATCGCGCCCATCTCGTAGTGGAAGATGTGGCACTTCGACTCGACGATCACCTCGGTCCCCGAGCGCCCGTGGACGCGCAGGGAGATCTGGTTGCCCATCGAGCCGGTCGGGACGAAGAGGGCCGCTTCCTTCCCCAGGACGTCGGCCGTCCTCTCCTCGAGTTGCCGGACGGTCGGGTCCTCCCCGTAGACGTCGTCCCCCACCTCGGCCTCGGCCATCGCCTTGCGCATGGCCGGCGTCGGCTTCGTCACCGTGTCGGAGCGGAAGTCCGAGATCTTCACGGGCGCGGAGTTTAGCCGGATGGCAGAATCGCCGCCCGATGTCCCTCGTCCTCGTCGAGACCTTTCCCGTCGGACCGCTCGGCTGCAACTGCGCCGTGGTCGCCGACCGGGAGACGAGGGAGGCGATCGTCCTCGATCCGGGCGACGAGCCCGACCGGATCGTCTCCGTCCTGTCGCGGGGCGGTCTCCGCGCCGTCGCCCTCGTCCACACGCACGCGCACTTCGACCACGTCGGCGTGTCGGCGCGCGTGAAGCGGGAGACCGGCGCGCCGATCCTCCTGCACGAGGCGGACCTTCCGCTCTACGCGATCCTCGAGGAGCAGGGGCGGCTCTTCGGCCTGCCGGTCGAGAGGCCGGAGGCGGTCGACCGGACCCTCGCCGACGGCGACCGGATCCCCTGCGGCGGCGGCTTCCTCGAGGTGCTGCACACCCCGGGGCACACGCCGGGGAGCGTCTGCTTCCGGCTCGGCGGGGAGACGCCCCTCCTCTTCTCGGGCGACACCCTCTTCCGCCGCTCGATCGGCCGAACCGACCTCTGGGGGGGCTCCATGAAGGAGATCCTCGCCTCCATCACGAAGCGGCTCCTGACGCTGCCGGGCGACCTCGCGGTCCTCCCGGGGCACGGCGAGGCGACGACCATCGCGGAGGAGGCGCGGCTGAATCCGTTCGTCGGATCGAGAAGCCGGAGGCTGGTGTAGCGGCGCCTCGGGGGTCCGGGGGGCGTCCGGAGGCAAGCCCCCGGGCGAGCCCGTTCGTCGGATCGCGAAGCCGGAGGCTCGTCTAGTCCGGCTTCTCCCCGGGCGGCGAGAGCTTCGGCAGGTGGACCCGGAAGGTCGTTCCGCGCCCGGGCCGGCTCTCGGCCTCGACCGAGCCGCCGTGCAACTCGACGAACGCCTTCACGAGGGAGAGGCCGATCCCCATGCCCCGGTAGGTCCGCGTCGCCGAGCCGTCCCCCTGCCGGAAGCGCTCGAAGATGTGGGGCAGGTCCTTCGGGTCGACGCCGACGCCCGTGTCCCGGACGACGAAGTCGACGCCCGCCCCGTCCGCCCGCGCCTCGAGAGCGATCCGGCCGTCGCGCGGCGTGAACTTCACGGCGTTGTGGAGGAGGTTCCAGAGCACCTGACGGACGCGGACCGGGTCCAGGTGGACGACCGCTTCGCCCGGCGCCGGCGCCGCGATCTCGAGCGAGATCCCCTTCCCTTCCGCCATCACGGAGACGGGCTCCACGGCGTCGCGAACGACGACCGCGAGGTCGACCTCCTCGGGCTCGAGCTTCGTCCGACCCTCCTCGAAGCGCGAGAGGTCGAGCAGGTCGGAGATCAGGGTCAGGAGGAACTGCGCCGACCGGCGGATCTGCGCCATGGCCGTCTGCATGGTCTCCGGGTCGGGGCGGTCCTCCGCGAGGATCTCGCTCCACCCGAGGATCGCCGTGAGGGGCGTCCGGAGCTCGTGGTTGACGTTCTGCAGGAAGTAGTCGCGGTTGCGCTGGGCGTCGCGGAGACGCTCGTAGCTCCGCTGGAGCTCGTCGTAGAGCCGTGCGTTCCGGAGGAGGAGCGCCGCCTGGTCCGCGAAGCTCTCCAGCGCCGCCCGGTCGTCGGCGTCGAAGTCCCCCGGCTTGTCCGCGACGGCGAGGGCGGCCAGGGCGCCCGCCTCCGTCTTCAGCGGCGCGAACGCCACGTTCCGCACGACGCCCAGCTCCGGCGCCGGGAGGAGGAGGAGCCCCGGCGCGTCGAGGGCGTCGTTCAGGACGCGCGTCTCGCCCGTCCGGTAGGTCTCCACGGCGAGCGAGCGGTCGGAGAGCCCGAGGCGGCGCCCCCGGAGCGCCTCGTCCGGGACGCCGTGGCCCGGCGGGGTCAGGGCGAGGGAACGGGTCTCCGGCTCCCAGAGAGCCAGCCAGCACTTGCCGGCGCCGATTCCGTCGGCGACGAGCCGTGTCAGCCGGGCGTAGGTCTCCTCGGGGCTCGTCATGAGGGACGCGGTCTGGGCCAGCTGGTGCGTGCTGCCCATCGTCGCGATCCGGCGGCCGATCCGGCGCTCGAGGTTCCGCATCGCCGACACGAGGCGCCCGACTTCGTCCACCCGGCCCACGTCCCCGAGCTCGGGCGGCGGCTCGCCGGCCGTGATCGCGTCGGCGACCCGCGCCACGCGCCGGAGCGGCGCGACGGCCCGGCGGACGGCGGCGACGACGAGGGTGGCGAGTCCGAGCATGGCGGCGACGTAGGTCAGCCGAAGCCGGTTCCGCCGGCGGTCGTCGGCCGTGAAGACCGTCCGCGCCTGCGCCGCGACCTGCTTCCGGACGGTCGTGAGCGAGACGTGGCGCACGTAGAACCACGGGAGGGACGAGACGCGCCGGACGGCGACGAGATGCGTCTCGCCGTGGTCCGTCAGCTCCTGCAGCGTCTCCTCCCCCCGGGCCACGAGAGCCTCGACGACGCGGATCTCCTCGACCGAGAGCCCCCGTTCCGGGCGGACGACGGGCGGCAGGCCGTTCCCGGGGAAGAGCGCTTCGGCGTGGTCGCCTTCCGCGGGCCGGTCGTCCCGGCTGAAGAAGCGCTCGAGGGCGAGATCGGCTCCGACCTGGCCGAGCAGTGCGCCGGACGGATCCCGGACCAGCCGGAGGGCGGTCACCAGCGGCCCCTTCCGGGCGTAGGCATCCTCGTAGACCTCGGTCCAGGCGACGCCGTCCGCCCGGGCCCCCGGCTCCAGAAGGTGGAGGACGTTGCGGGTCGGGGCCCGGAAATCGAGCGGGAAGCCGCTCTCCCGGAGCCAGCGTCCGACGTCCCCGGCCGGAACGGCGCGCAGGACACCCGACCTCGTGATGACGAAGAGCGTCACGATCTCCGGCTGGCCCGCCAGAAGGCCGAGGAAGGGCTTCTCCAGCGTCGCCGTCGCCGCGAGGTCCCGCCGCGCCGCCGGCGTATTGACCCCGGCGCGGCTGATCAGCGCCGCGCTCGCGCCGCCTCCCGGCGTCCGCAGGACGCCTTCCGGGAGCCCCTCGAGCGCCGCC
>DAOMFB010000323.1:0-3903 GCA_035429585.1 Thermoanaerobaculia bacterium | reverse complement strand
GGCCGGGTGGCTGGTCGGCGGACGCTGCTCTTCGTAGACCAGATCCACCGGTTCGACCGGGCCCAGCAGTACGCCGTCCTCCCGTTCGTCGAGTCGGGCGCGATCGTCCTCGTGGGCGCGACGACGGAGAACCCTTCGTTCGAGCTCAACGGCGCCCTCCTGTCGCGCCTCCGGGTCGTGATCCTGCCGCCCATCGGGGAGGCGGACCTGGTCGTCCTGATGAAGAGGGCCCTGGCGGATCCCGACCGGGGCCTCGGGGGACGGGTCGCGGTGGACGAGGAGTCCTTCGAATGGCTCGGACGCTTCGCGGACGGCGACGCCCGGAGGGCGCTCACCGCGCTGGAATCGGCCGCCGCCCAGCTCCTCTCGGAGGGAGGCCCGCCGGCCGATTCGGCGGTGCCGCGGCTCACCGTGGCGCGCCTTCAGGACCTCTTCCGACGGAAGGTCCTTCTCTACGACAAGTCCGGGGAGGAGCACTTCAACCTGATCTCGGCCCTCCACAAGTCGCTGCGCGACTCGGACGTCGACGCGGCGCTCTACTGGCTGGCGCGGATGCTGGAGGCCGGGGAGGAGCCCCTCTACGTCGCGCGCCGCCTCGTCCGCTTCGCCTCGGAGGACGTCGGTCTCGCCGACCCGGGGGCGCTCCGCGTGGCGCTGGACGGGCGCGACGCCGTCGACTTCATCGGCCTTCCGGAAGGGGCGCTGGCGCTCGCCCAGGTCGCGGTCTACCTCGCCCTGGCGCCGAAGTCGAACGCGCTCTACGCGGCGTACGGCGCGGCCGTGGCCGACGTCCGCGAGCGCCCGAACGAGCCGCCGCCCCTCGCGATCCGGAACGCCCCGACGAAGCTGATGAAGGAGGCGGGCTACGGGACGGGCTATCTCTACGCCCACGACCTCGCGGAGAAGACGGCGGGCCTCGACTGCCTTCCCGACGCCCTCCGGGGCCGCGTCTACTACCGTCCGACCGACGAAGGGCGCGAGGCGAAGTTCAAGGAGCGCGCCGAGGCGGTCCGGAAGCTCCGGGCGGAGCTCCGGAGAAAGAGGGTCGGGGGGGAGGGAAGCCGGTAACGGAAGACGACGAGGGGAACCGGCGAACGAGAGCGTTCCCGGACGGCGCAGAGAGGCGGGACGGGCGCGCTAAGCTCGCCCCATGCGCTCCGGCCCTCCCCGCGCCCTCGTGCCTTCCGGGCGATTCCCGCGGTCGGCCTTCCTCTTCTTCCTTCTCTCTCTCCCGCTGATTCCCTTCGCTCCCGCCGCGACCGCCGAGTCCGTCTCCGGATTCGACCCCGTCGGCCTCTGGTACGCGAGGGTGTCGCCGACCGAGAGCCACCCCGTCGAGTTCCAGGTCCGGATCGCGCGCAAGGCGGGCGCCCTCGCCGCGACCCTCGTCAACGGCGGGACGTCGGAGCCTTTCAGCGGCGTCCAGTGGGACGGCACCACGCTGACGCTCGAGATGGCCCATTACGACGGCCGGATCGTGGCCGCTCCGAAGGGAGACGGTCTCGAGGGGACGTTCTCGCGGGTCGTGGCGTCCGGGACCCGGGAGTTCGCCTTCTCCGCGGCGCGGACGGCCCCTCCGCCGCCGCCCGTCAAGGCGGCCGGCGCCTCGGTCGCCGGAACCTGGGCCGCGGAGATCGCGCGGCCCGGGGGCGAGCCCGAGAAGGTGACCGGGATCTTCTCCCAGAAGGGGACCGCGGTGACCGGGACGATGGCGACGGCGAGCGGCGATTACGGCCCGCTCCACGGGACGTTCGACGGGGAGCAGCTCGTCCTCACGGTCTTCAACGGGGTCTTCGTCTACCGCTTCACGGCGGAGCTGCTCCCCGACGGGACGCTCGCGGGGGAGTTCCGGGCCGGGCAGAGCCCGCCGGCGGACTGGAGAGCGGTCCGCCGGAGCGCCGCCGCGGAGGCGCCCGGGCCGAAGGTGAAGGAGCCCGCGAAGCCGTTCGTGTTCTCCCTCCCCGACGTGGACGGAAAGGTCGTCTCCTCGGCCCAGCCCCCGCTCCAGGGGAAGGCGTTGATCGTCACGGCGATGGGATCGTGGTGCCCGAACTGCCACGACGAGGCGCCCGTCCTCGAGGCGCTGTGGGCGAAGTACCGGTCGCGCGGGCTCGAGGTTGTCGCCTTCACCTACGAGTACACCGACGACCTCGAGCGGAGCCGCCGCCTCGTGGCCCAGTTCCGGAAGCGGAACGGCGTCACCTACCCGATCCTCTGGGCCGGCGCCACGAAGGACGCCGCCGCCTCGCCGCTCTTCTCGCGCGTCGACGGCCCCCGCTCCTTCCCGACGACGCTCTTCCTCGACCGGCAGCACCGGATCGTGGCGATCCACTCCGGCTTCGACGGCCCGGCCACCGGGGAGCGCTTCGAGAGGCTGAAGAAGGAGTGGGACGAGAGGGTCCGGGCGCTTCTCGGGCCGACGGCGGAGTTCCCGGTGCCCGGCGCGTCCGCGATCGGCGTCCGCTAGGGGAGTCCGCCCGACTAGATTTCCTCTCTCCGGTAGTTCGGGGCTTCCTTCGTGATGATGACGTCGTGGGCGTGGCTCTCCTTGAGCCCGGCCGCCGTGATCCGGACCATCCGCGCCTTCCGCGAGAGCTCCTTGAGCGTCCGCGCCCCGGCGAGACCCATGCCGGAGCGGACGCCGCCGGTGATCTGCGTCAGGAGCGTGGAGACCGGCCCCTTGTAGGGGACCATCCCCTCGATCCCTTCCGGCACCATCTTCTGCGGCTCGTCGTCGGCGAACTGGAAGTAACGCTCCGCCGAGCCCCCCTTCATCGCGCCGAGGGAGCCCATGCCGCGGTACGCCTTGAAGGTCCGGCCCTGGTAGAGGATCGTCTCGCCGGGCGCCTCGTCCGTCCCGGCGAAGAGGCTCCCGATCATCACGGCATCGGCGCCCGAGGCGAGCGCCTTCGTCACGTCGCCCGAGAACTTGATGCCTCCGTCCGCCACGAGCGGGACCCTCGAAGAGCCCCGGCCGCGGACGCACTCCCGGATGGCGTGGATCTGGGGGACGCCCGCGCCCGTCACGACGCGCGTGGTGCAGATGGAGCCGGGCCCGATGCCGATCTTGACGGCGTCCGCGCCGCGGCGGAGCAGGTCGCGCGTCCCTTCGGCGGTCGCGACGTTGCCCGCCATGACGGGCGTCGAGGGGAACTTCTTCTTCAGCGTCACGAGCCCCTTCATGACCCCCTCGCTGTGGCCGTGGGAGGAGTCGAGGACCAGGAGGTCGACCTTCGCGGCGATCAGCTCGCGGGCCCGGTCGACGAGGTCGCTCGAGGCGCCGACGGCCGCGGCGACGCGGAGCCGCCCGAGGGAGTCCTTGCAGGCGTGCGGGTACTTGATCTGCTTCTGGATGTCCTTGACGGTGATCAGGCCCTTCAGGTTTCCGTTCCGGTCGACCACGAGCAGCTTCTCGATCCGGTGCCGGTGGAGGATCTCCTTCGCCTGCTCGAGCGTCGTCCCCGGGGGGCAGGTGACGAGGTTCTCCTTCGTCATCCGCTCGGAGATCGGCAGGTCCATCCGCGTCTCGAAACGGAGGTCGCGGTTCGTGAGGATCCCCACGAGCCGGCCCCGGTCGTCGACGACGGGAACCCCCGAGATCCGGAAGTTGGCCATCACGTCGAGCGCTTCGGAGATCTTCTGCGTCGGCCGGCAGGTGACCGGGTCGACGATCATCCCGCTCTCCGACCTCTTCACCTTGTCCACCTCGGCGGCCTGCGCGCCGATGTCCATGTTCTTGTGGACGACGCCCAGGCCGCCGTTCTGCGCCATCGCGATGGCGAGGCGCGACTCCGTCACGGTGTCCATGGCGGCCGACAGCACAGGGATGTTCAGGCCGATCCCGGTCGTGAGACGTGTCTTGAGGTCCGTCTCGGTCGGATGGACTCTCGAGCGGGCGGGGAG
>DAOMFB010000322.1:0-3925 GCA_035429585.1 Thermoanaerobaculia bacterium | reverse complement strand
CGCCGTGAACGAGTTCCTCTTCGAGGCGCAGCCGCTCCCGACGCTCCGGCTCGAAGCCCTCGTCCTCGGAACGCTGGCCCTCCACGCCGGCGGCCGCGTCGCCACGGTCGAGCTGCCGAAGCGCTTCCTCCGGGAGAGCGGCGCGCGCGAGGAGGATGCCGAGGGGCTGGTGAACCGCGCCCGCGGCATCGACGGGGTCCTCGCGGCCGCCCTGGTCCGCGAGGGGGACGCGGGCGAGATCCGCTGCTCCCTCCGCTCGAAGGGGCGCGTGGACGTCCGGGCGGTCGCCGCCCGGCACGGCGGGGGCGGGCACCGGAACGCGGCCGGCTGCCGTCTCGCGGGGACGATCGACTCCGTCCGGCCCCTCCTCGCGGCGGACCTCGCCGCCGCAGTCGCCGCCGCCGCCGCGGAGGCCGCCCCGTGACGGGCGCCGCACCGGACGGCCCGGCCGGGCTCCTCCTCGTCGACAAGCCGGAGAAGCTGACGTCCCACGACGTCGTCGACGAGGCGCGGCGGCTCCTCGACCTGCGCCGCATCGGCCACACCGGGACGCTCGATCCCGCGGCGACGGGCCTCCTCGTCCTCTGCGTCGGGCGCGCCGTGAGACTCCAGTCGTTCCTGACGGGGTTCGACAAGTCGTACGAGGGCGAGATGCTCTTCGGCGTCGAGACCGACACGTACGACCGGGACGGGACGCCCGTCGGCCCGCCGCACCCCGAGCCGAATCCGGACCCCGCCCGGCTGCGCGAGGAGGCGGCGCGGTTCACGGGCGAGCTCCTCCAGGCGCCCCCGCCCTTCTCGGCCAAGAAGGTCGCGGGGCGGAAATTCTACGACCTGGCGCGCCGCGGCGAGGCCGTCCCCCACGCCCCGAAGAGCGTGAAGGTCTCGGCGCTCGACATCCTCGACGTCCGGGGCGACCGGGCGGCGTTCCGGGTCTCCTGCTCCTCGGGAACCTACGTCCGCTCGCTCGTCCACGACATCGGGAAGGGCCTGGGGCCCGGCGCCCACCTCGTCGCGCTCCGGCGGACCGCCGTCGGCCCGTTCCGGCTCGAGGACGCGGTCACGCTGCCGGGGCTCGAGGCGATCCCGGCCGGCGGGCGCCTCGTCCGCCCGCACTGGATCCCCCTCGCCGAGATCCCGCTCCCCTATCCGACCGTCCCGCTCGCGGCCGCGGAAGCCTCGAGGGTCCGGCACGGGAACGCCGTCCCGGTGCGGCTCCCCGCCGGAGCGGCCGGCGCCGAGTGGGTCCGGCTCGAGGCGGCCGGCGAGTTGATCGCCCTCGCCCAGCTCGAGCCGCTCGGGCGGGGTGCCGTCGCCCTGGCCCGCCCGAAGATCGTCCTCTCGGAGTGAGCTCCGGTTCTAAGGTCTTCCCGTGCAGGAGGTTTGACCTTTGGGACCCGTCAGGTTAGAGTTCGCCGTTCGAAAGTAGAGAAGAAGGGACAAGAAGACATTGGCCCACCCCAGGACGAACAAGGCGGAAACGATCAAGTCGTACAAGCGGCACGAGGCCGACACCGGCTCCCCCGAGGTTCAGGTCGCTCTCCTCTCCAAGCGCATCACCGAGCTGACCGAACACTTCAAGTCGCACGCGAAGGACCACCACTCGCGTCGGGGGCTGCTGCAGATGGTCGGCCGGCGGCGTCGGCTTCTCGACTACCTGAAGCAGCGCGACGTGGAGCGCTACCAGGTCCTGATCGAGTCGCTCGGGCTTCGCAAGTAGCCCTCCGCCTTACCCTCATCCCGGCGCCCTCCGAGCCCCCGGTCCTCCGGGGCTGAACACGCGCGCCGGGCTCGTCCGCCGGGCCACCGCACGAAAGGATCCGACATGCAAGACTCCGTGACCATCGACCTGGGGGGACGTCTCCTCACCATCGAGACCGGGAAGCTCGCCAAGCAGGCCGACGGCGCCGCCGTCGTGCGGGCGGGAGACTCCTGGGTCCTCGTCACCGCCTGCTACGCCAAGGAGACGAAGGACGTCGACTTCCTCCCGCTCACCGTCGAGTACAAGGAATACCAGTACGCGGCGGGGCGCATCCCGGGCGGCTTCTTCAAGCGCGAGGGGCGCCCGACGGAGAAGGAGATCCTGACCTGCCGGATGATCGACCGGCCCATCCGGCCGCTCTTCCCCGAGGGCTTCAACCACGAGACGCAGATCGTCGGGCTCGTCCTCTCGGCCGACGGCGAGAACGACCCGGACGTCCTCGCCATCAACGGCGCCGCGGCGGCGCTCGCCATCAACACGATCCCCTTCCGGAACATCCTCGGCGCCGTCCGGGTCGGACGGGTCGGAGGCCGGTTCGTCTTCAACCCGACCACGAAGGAGCGCGCCGAGTCCGATCTCGACCTCGTCGTCGTCGGCACCCACGAGGCCGTCTCGATGGTCGAGGCGGGCGCCAAGGAGGTCTCCGAGGAGGTCATGCTGGAGGCGATCCTGGAGGGCCACGCGCAGGTCCGGAAGATCGTGGCCGCCATCGCCGAGATGGCCGCGCGGCGGAACGTCGTGAAGGCCCCGTTCGTCTCGCCGGCCCCCCTGCCGGCCGACTTCGTCGCCTCGGTCCGCGCGCAGTGGGAGGGCCCGATGATGGAGGCCCTGACCCACCCCGGAAAGATCGAGTCGTACGCGAAGATCAAGGAAGTCAAGAAGTACGGCGTGGAGCTGATCCCGGCCGAGCAGGACGAGACGCGCAAGATGACGAAGCGCGCCCTCTCCGAGATGGTCGAGTCGCTCACGCGCGAGACGATCCTCGGGAAGCGCCAGCGCCTGGACGGGCGCGCCTTCGACCAGATCCGGCCGATCACGATCGAGGCCGGCGTCCTGCCCCGCACCCACGGCTCTGCCCTCTTCACGCGCGGCGAGACCCAGGCGCTCGTCACGGTGACCCTCGGGACGTCCGAGGACACCCAGCTCATCGAGGACCTCATCGAGGGCGAGTACGAGCGGCACTTCATGCTCCACTACAACTTCCCCCCCTTCTCCGTCGGCGAGGTGAAGCGCTTCGGGTCCCCGGGCCGCCGGGAGATCGGGCACGGCCGCCTCGCGTGGCGCTCCATCCAGGCCGTCCTGCCGGACGAGAAGGCGTTCCCCTACACGATCCGCGTCGTCTCCGACATCCTCGAGTCGAACGGCTCGTCCTCGATGGCGACGATCTGCGGCGCCTCGCTCTCCCTGATGGACGCGGGCGTCCCCATCTCGGCGCCGGTCGCCGGCGTGGCGATGGGCCTCGTGAAGGAGGGCGACGCGTTCGCCGTCCTGACCGACATCGCCGGCCAGGAGGACCACTACGGCGACATGGACTTCAAGGTCGCCGGCACGCACCGCGGGATCACCGCGCTGCAGATGGACATCAAGATCTCCGGCATCACGAAGGAGATCTTCGCGCAGGCGCTCGAGCAGGCGCGCCGCGGGCGGATGTTCATCCTCGACCGGATGGACGCCGTCCTGAAGGCGTCCCGCCCCGAGCTCTCCGCCTACGCCCCCCGCCTCCTGACGATCATGGTCCCCGAGGACAAGATCCGGGACGTCATCGGCTCGGGCGGCAAGACGATCCGGTCGCTGCAGAAGGAGTTCAGCTGCAAGATCGACGTGCAGGACGACGGCACCGTCACGGTCGCCTCGAACGACCTGCCGACCGCGGAGAAGTGCCTCGACGCGATCCGCGCCCTCACGACGGTCCCCGAGATCGGCACCGAGTACCTCGGTACCGTCAAGCGCATCGAGCCCTACGGCTGCTTCGTCGAGATCCTCCCGGGCCTCGACGGCCTCGTGCACATCTCCGAGCTCGCCCCCGGGCGGGTCCGCGAGACGACCGACGTGGTCAAGATGGGCGACAAGGTGAAGGTCAAGATCATCGCGATCGACCCGGTCAACGGGAAGGTGAAGCTCTCCCGCAAGCAGGCCCTGACGCCCGAGGAGAGCGCCGCGGAA
>DAOMFB010000321.1:0-3941 GCA_035429585.1 Thermoanaerobaculia bacterium | reverse complement strand
CACGAGTTCAGCGGGCCGGGCGCCGACCGCCTGCCGCAGCCCGGCGACGAGATCGAGGCGATCCTCGAGCGGACCGAGAGCTCCTCGGGCTACGTCGTCCTCTCCCACGAGAGGGCGCGCCGGAACCGGGCCTGGGACACGGTGGAGGAGGCGTTCAAGTCGGGCGCCACGGTCAAGGGGCGCGTCCTCGAGCGGGTCAAGGGCGGGCTGGCCGTCGACATCGGCGTCCGGGCCTTCCTCCCGGGCTCGATCGCGGACTCGCGGCCGCTGAAGAACCTCGACGTCCTGAAGGGACGCGAGCTCGAGTTCCGCGTCGTCGGCCTCGACCGCAAGCGCGGCAACATCGTCCTGTCCCGCAAGGCGATCCTCGACGAGATCGCCGAGGTCAAGCGGAAGGAGGCCCAGGAGGCGCTGGCCGACGGGCGCGTCCTCCGGGGCGTGATCAAGAACATCACGGACTACGGCGCCTTCGTGGACCTCGGCGGCATCGACGGCCTCCTCCACGTGACCGACATGTCGTGGGGACGCGTCGGGCATCCGTCGGAGGTCGTCAAGGTCGGCGAGACGGTCGAGATCAAGGTCCTGAAGTTCGACGCGGAGTCGGGGCGGATCTCGCTCGGGATGAAGCAGCTCAAGCCCGACCCGTGGCAGGACCTTCCGGCGCACTACCCGGTCGGCGCCCGCGTGCGCGGCAAGGTGGTCTCCCTGACCGATTACGGCGCGTTCGTCGAGCTCGAGGAGGGCGTCGAGGGGCTGATCCACGTCAGCGAGATGTCGTGGACGAAGCGGATCAAGAACCCGTCGAAGCTCCTCAAGGTCGGCGACGTCGTCGAGGCGGTCATCGCCGACGTGAACCCGGAGACGCGGCGCCTCTCGCTCTCGCTCCGGGCCACGGAGCCGAACCCGTGGGAGCAGCTCGCCGAGAAGTACCGGATCGGGGACCGGATCACCGGCACCGTGCGCAACCTGACCGACTTCGGCGCCTTCGTCGAGATCGAGGACGGCATCGACGGTCTCGTGCACGTCTCCGACATGTCGTGGGGCCGGCGCGTGAAGCACCCGTCGGAGGTGCTCAAGAAGGGCGACCAGCTCCAGGCGATCCTGACGGCCATCGACATCGAGAACCGGCGAATCAGCCTGTCGATCAAGGAATTCCGGCCGAACGAGTGGGAGCAGTTCGCCGAGGCCCATCACCCGGGTGACCTCCTCGAGGGCGCGGTCGCGAAGGTCGCCGACTTCGGCGTCTTCGTGCGCCTTCCCGAGGGGCTCGAGGGCCTGATGCACGTCTCGGAGACCGACCTGCCCCGGGGGGAGAAGCCGTCGGACCACTTCCGGGAAGGAGACCGGGTCCGCGTCAAGGTGCTCCGGATCGAGCCGGCGGAGCAGCGGATCGGACTCTCGTCCCGCGGCGTCTCGCAGGAGTTCGCCGCGGCCGAGGAGGCGCCCGCCGCCGAGGTCCCGGCCGCGGCGACGGAGCCGGAGCACGACGGATCCGAGCCGTCCGAATCGTGAGGACGGAGAGGTAGAAGGGCCGAAGACCCGAGGGGGCGCCCGGCCACGGGGTCCCGCCGGAGGAACGATGGAGAACGCGGACACTCCCGGAACCCGAAGCGAGGGAACGACGACGAAGGCCGATCTCGTCGAGGAGGTCGCGCGGGCGACCGACCTGACGAAGAAGCAGGCCGAGGTGATCGTCGAGAAGGTCTTCGAGGGGATCATCGAGTCGCTCCGCGCCGGGCAGAAGATCGAGCTCCGCGGCTTCGGGAGCTTCCGCCTCCGCCAGCGGGGCGCCCGCGTCGCCCGGAATCCGAAGAAGAGCGGCGTGAAGGTCATGGTCCCGCCCAAGCGGGTGCCCTACTTCAAGCCGGGGAAGAAGCTCAAGGAGCTGATCAACCCGGCCGCGCCGTCCCCGGCCGCGGGCGAGCCGCCCGCCGGCGGGGGCTGAGGGCGGGAGCGGCGCGCGCCCGCCTCGCCGGCGAAGGCTTTCGAGCCGCATGGAGATCCTCTTCACGCCGTGGCGCCTCGCCTATCTCACCGGCGAGACCGGGGGCGCCGGCGAGGGCTGCCTCTTCTGCAGGCTCCACCGGTTCGGTGACGCCGAAGGGCTCGTCGTCCACCGCGGCGCGGCGGTGTACGCGGTCCTGAACCGGTACCCGTACTCCACCGGGCACCTCATGGTCACGCCGTACGCCCATCACGGCTCCCTCGGGAGCATGACCGTCGAGGTGCGCAGCGAGCTCATGGAGGTCGCCGCCCGGGCCGAGCGGATCCTGGGCGACGAATACGCCTGTCACGGGCTGAACGTCGGCTTCAACCTCGGGCGGAGCGCCGGGGCCGGCATCCCGGGCCACGCGCATCTCCACGTCGTCCCCCGGTGGGACGGCGACACGAACTTCATGACGGTCGTCGGCGGGACGAGAACGCTTCCGGAGGATCTCGCCGTCACGCGCGAGCGCCTCGCCCGGGGCTTCGTCCGGGCCGCGTCCGCGCGGCCGGAGGGACCGGCCTGACCGGGCGGCGCGGCGCCGGGACGCCCGCGGTCGTCCTGCTCTCGGCGGTTCTTCTGCCCGGCCTGGGCCAGGTGGCCCTCGGACGGCGTCGCCGCGGGCTGGCTTTCGTCCTGATCGTGGCCACGACGTTCTTCCTGGGGCTCTCCCTCGGAGGGACGCTTCCGCGGCCGGTGGCGGGAGAGCCTTTCTCGTGGCTCGGCGCGGCCGCGACGGCCTCGGCGGGGGTCCTGGGGGGCGCCGCATGGGTCCTGGGCTGGGGGCGCGGCGCCCTCACCGAGACGAACGAAGCCGGCACCGCCTTCCTCCTGACGGCGGGGATCATGGCGTGGCTGCTCCTTCTCGACGCGGCCGAGCGCGTCCGGCAGGCCGCGGCGTGAGGCTCCTTCGAGACCACGCGCTCCTCATGCTCGTGCACGCGACGCTTCTGGCCGCTTTGCTGGCCCTCCTCTGGCGGGAGGAGCCGCGGGCCGTTCGCCGGTTCTTCGTGGCGACGTGGCTCGCCCTCGTGGGCGGCGGACTGGCCCTCGCCTGGCTGATGTCCGGCGCCGGGTCATGAGACGGCCCCTCCGGCTTCTCGTCTCCGCCGGCGAGGTCTCCGGCGACCAGCACGCCGCCGCGCTCCTCGCGGCCCTCGGCCGGCGGGTCGGCACGGTCTCGGCCCTCGGGATCGCCGGGGACGAGTGCGCCAGGCTCGGAATGGACCTGCTGGCGCACCAGCGCGACCTTTCCGTCGTGGGGCTCGTCGAGGCCCTCGGCAAGATCCGGCTGGCCCGGAGGACGATCCGGAAGCTCGTGGAGGCCGCGACCCGCGACGGCGTGGACGGAGCGGTCCTGGTCGACGCGCCGGACTTCAACCTTCCGCTCGCGCGGCGGCTCCACCGGGCGGGGATCCCCGTCGTCTTCTACGTCTCGCCGCAGGTCTGGGCGTGGCGGTCCCGGCGGGCGGCGACCCTCGCGCGGCTCGGCCGCCGCGTCCTCGTCCTCTTCCGGTTCGAGAAGAGCTGGTACGACGATCGGGGTCTCGGCTCCGTGGTGGACTGGGTGGGACATCCTCTCGTGGACCGGGCGGCCGCCGAGCTGGCCGCGGCGGCCGCGGCGCCCTCCGGACGGCCGCGGATCGCGCTGATGCCGGGCTCCCGCGAGGGAGAGGTCCGGCGGCTCCTGCCGGCGATGGCAGCCGCGGTCGCCCGTCTCGCGAAGGAGCATCCGGGCGCCGAGGTCGTGCTCGTCCGCGCCGACTCCGTCCCGGAGGGGCTGCTCCGGGAGGCCGCCGGGGACGCGGTCGGGGGATGGCGGGTCGTCTCGGGGCCGCACCTGGCCCTGCTCGCCGCGTCCGACGTCCTCCTCGTGGCGTCCGGGACGGCCACGGTCGAGGGCCTCCTCGCCGGCGTTCCGATGGTCGTCGTCTACCGGGTCCACCCGATCACCTAT
>DAOMFB010000320.1:0-3944 GCA_035429585.1 Thermoanaerobaculia bacterium | reverse complement strand
GGAAGGTCGCCGAGGCGGCGCGCCTCGCGGCCGAAGCCGAGGTCCGCAAGGCCGAGGCGGCGGCGCAGCGGGCCGAGCTCGACGCCAAGGAGCGGCTGCTCAAGGCCCGCGAGGCCATGGAGCAGGAGACCAACCGGCGGCGCGGCGAGCTGGCCGACATCGAGAAGCGGATCCTCTCGAAGGAGGAGACCCTCGACCGGAAGCTCGCCGTCGTCGAGAAGCGCGAGCAGGAGAACGAGAACCGCGGGAAGAACCTCGACAAGCGGGAGAAGCGGACCGAGGAGCTCGAGGCCGAGGCCGCGAAGGCCGCCGCGGAGTTCGAGGCCGTGCGGCGCCGGAAGCTCGAGGAGGTCGCCGCCCTGACGTCCGAGGACGCCAAGCGGACCCTCGTCCGCGAGCTGGAGAACGAGGCCCGGCTCGAGGCGACGGGCCTCATCCGCTCGATCGAGGAGGACGCCGTCGAGAACGCCAATCAGAAGGCGAAGCGGCTCCTCTCGATGACGGTCCAGCGGATGGCGTCGGAGTACGTCGTCGAGACGACCGTCTCGGTCCTCGACCTGCCGTCCGACGACATGAAGGGGCGGATCATCGGGCGCGAGGGGCGGAACATCCGCGCCGTCGAATCCGCCACCGGCGTCGACATCATCATCGACGACACGCCCGAGGCCGTCATCCTCTCCTCGTTCGACCCGATCCGGCGCGAGGTGGCGCGCCGCGCCCTCGAGCGCCTCATCCAGGACGGCCGGATCCACCCGGCCCGTATCGAGGAGGTCGTCGAGAAGGTCCGCGCGGAGCTGTGGGAGACGATCAAGCAGGCGGGCGAGGCGGCGGCCTACGAGTTCGGCATCCCCGACCTCCACCCCGAGGTGCTGAAGCTCCTCGGGCGGCTGAAGTTCCGGACGAGCTACGGGCAGAACGTCCTGCAGCACTCGATGGAGGTCGGCTGGGCGGCCTGTCACCTCGCGAGCGAGCTGAAGGCCAACGTGGTCGTCGCCAAGCGGGCCGGGCTGCTGCACGACATCGGCAAGGCGGTCGACCGCGAGCAGGAGGGGACGCACCTCGAGCTCGGGCGGCAGATCCTGAAGAAGTACGGCGAGTCGGAGGCGGTCATCCACGCCATGGAGTGCCACCACGGCGACTACGAGCCGCGGACGATCGAGGCGGTCCTCGTGAACGCGGCCGACGCCATCTCGGCCGCCCGCCCGGGCGCGCGGCGCGAGATCCTCGAGACGTACGTCAAGCGGATCGAGAAGCTCGAGAAGATGACCGAGGGGATGAAGGGGGTCGAGAAGACGTTCGCCATCCAGGCGGGGCGCGAGCTGCGCGTCGTCGTGGACGCCAAGAAGGTGACGGACGACGAGTGCTTCTGGATGTCGAAGGACCTCGCCAAGCGGATCCAGTCCGAGCTGCAGTACCCCGGGCAGATCAAGATCACTGTGATTCGAGAGACGAGGGCCGTCGAAGTGGCGAAATGAACCGGGCTGAACCCGGGGCCGGGTTCCCCCGGACCCCCTCCGCGCCCCACGAAGCAAGAGAAGGCGCAGCCCAATGAAGCTGCTGTTCGTCGGCGACGTGGTCGGGAAGCCGGGGCGGAAGGCGCTCGGCCTGCTCGAGAAGATCATCGGGCGGGAGGCGATCGACTTCACGGTCGTCAACATCGAGAACGCCGCCGGCGGCTTCGGCGTCACGGCCGAGCTCTTCGCCGACCTGTCGAAGCTCCCCATCGACGTCTTCACCTCCGGGAACCACATCTGGGACAAGAAGGAGTTCGTCCCGCTCCTCGGGGACATCGCGAACCTCCTCCGGCCGGCCAACTACCCGCCGGGGAACCCCGGCCGGGGCTGGGCCGTCCAGGCGACGCCCGCGGGGATCCCGGTCGGCGTCCTGAACCTGCAGGGGCAGGTCTTCATGGCGAACACCGACTCGCCGTTCCGCATCGGGGACGCGTGCCTCTCGGAGATGCGCGCGAAGCACCCGTCGCTGAAGGTCGTCCTCGTCGACATCCACGCCGAGGCCACCTCCGAGAAGCAGGCGGTCGGCTGGTGGTTCGACGGGCGGGTCTCGGCGGTCATCGGCAGCCACACGCACGTCCCGACGGCCGACGCGCGCCTCCTCCCGAAGGGGACGGCGTACCTCGGGGACGCCGGGATGACCGGGGCCTACGAGGGGATCATCGGCTTCGACCCGAAGAACATCCTCGAGCGGTTCCTCTACCAGACGCCGCGCGCCATGGAACCGGCGAGCCGCGACGTCCGCCTCTGCGGGGCGATCGTGGACGTGGACGAGGCGACCGGCCTCGCCCGCTCGATCACGCCCCTCCAGGAGAAGGCGGGCTGACGGGCCCTCAGAAGTAGCGGCGCCAGTCGAACTGCATTCGGAGGAAGCCGAATGTGACCGTCTGGTAGCTCGGAGGGGGGGTGCCGGTCGGGAGCTGGACGGAGATCTTCGTCGGGATGTCCCAGCCGATCCCGAGCTGGAACGAGAGGCTCGTCGCCTGCGTCGTCGCGAACTCGCGGAACGGCCGGTACTCCAGGACGGGGATCTCGAGCCGTATGGACCGGAGGCTGACGACGAAGAGATGCTGGAAGTCGGGGGTGAGGGAGAGGAACTCGTCCGCTCCGCCGGCGTAGCCGTAGAAGGTCGCCGTCGCCTCCCGCCCCACGACGAACTGGAAGCGGCCTACCGGCGTCGAGAAGCCGCGCTGCCACGCGATCAGGCCGCCGTTCGCCGCCCGGATCGCCATCTGTTTCAGGAGGTCCGGCGCCGTGAACGCGAGGAACGGTGTCGCGAGGACGAGGTCTCCCGGGATCAGCCAGAAGGGCATCCGGAGCCGCCCGTAGAGTCCGGTCCTGGCCGGGACCTGCGGGACGAGGTTGGAGACCTCGATCGTCGGGGGACAGGTGGACCCCGGGGTGCAGACGGCCTTCTGCTTCGACTCCATCCGGATGCCCCCCTCGAGGAAGATCAGGCCGTCCGCGGCGTCGGCGAGGAGGGAATCGAGGCCGATCCCGACGCGCGCGCCGATCGAGAGGGCGCCGTTCGTGTAGTCCCCGGTCGCCCCGGGGTCGAAGCTCTCGGAGTTCCAGTACGCCTCGGCTCCCGCCGAGAGACCCACAAAGGGGCCGATCTCGGACCGGAACCGGGGAAGGGCGCCCTTACCGCTCGCGAGAGCCGGCCGGGGGGTCATCAGGAGCACATTGGTCAGGTTCTCCCGCTCCTCGTCGGTGACGGCGGGCCGATCGGGGACGGCCATCGTGATGGCCTTGCAGGTGTCGAGCGCGGCGGCGGGCGCGGGGTCTCTCCCTCCGCCCCGGCCGACCTGTGACATGAGGTAACCGAGGCTGACCGAGAGGGCCTTCGCGGCGCGGTCCCGGTCCTCGGGCCTCATCCGCGAGTCACCGAGGAGGACGACCGGCTCGCCGGCCCACGTGGACGTCGCGAAGCCGAACTCGTCGTAGTAGTCGTGCGTCCCCTTCCGGGTCGCGGCGTTTCCCCAGGTGCCCGCGGCGTGCCCCGAGGCGAAGCTGTCCTCGAGGAAGTGGAGGCCGTACATCTCGAGGGCGAGGATCTCGCGGGCGGCGGCGGTCCGCGACGCCGCGTCCCCGGCCGTGGGGTCGAAGGCGCGCGCTTTCCTCACCGCGAGGACGTGGAAGTAGACGTAGATGCCGATGGCGTTGATCTCGGCCTTCTCGCCGAGGACGTTCCTCCCGTAGGTCCCGGCGTCCGGGGAGCCCTCGCGCGGAAGGAGGAAGTGCGCGTTGTTGGCCCCGGCCCGTGTCGAGTACTTCGGGTCGGCCGCCTCGAACTCCAGGTTCGACCAGGCGTCGGCGTTCCGGACCTGGTCGGGGCGCTTCGCGTTCGCCAGCTTCCGTTTGAGCTCGGCCGCGACCGAGGCGACGTTGAGGGTCCACTTCTCGTCCAGGACCTCCGCGAGGAGGTTCGCC
>DAOMFB010000319.1:0-3965 GCA_035429585.1 Thermoanaerobaculia bacterium | reverse complement strand
GGCGGCGACGGCGACGACGGCGGCGTCGAGCCGGAACCGGTCCCTCGGCCCGAAGGCCTCGCCCGCCGGCCCGAGGCCGAACGGACGCGCGGCCGCCGGCCGGGAGAGGGTCGCGACGGCGAGGGCGAGCGCGGCGAGCGCGCGCCCCCGCTTCAAGCGAGCAGGCCGCGGGTGCGGGCGAGCGCCCGGCAGGACTCCAGCGCGGCGGTGCCCTTTTTCGCGAGGTCGTCCGCGTCCTCGGCGAAACCCTGCTTCAGCTCGGCGTCGGCGACGCCGCCGAGGTTGATCCGGACGTTCGCGAGCGCCCCGTCCACGGCGGCCGCGAGGAGCAGGGCCGCCACGAAGGCGTCGGACGCCGCGTTCGGGTTTCCGCGTTCCCCGACCGTGAGGGCCGTCCGGAGCGCCTGCTCGGCGAAGAAGGCGGTCTGCATCGGGACGGCCGTGGCGACGAGCGTCGCGTCGTCGATCGCCTTCTTCCGCGCCGCCTTTTCGGCGTCGCTCTCCTTCCGCAGCTTCCGGGCCCCCACGATCGCCTCGTAGGCTTTCGTGTCCTCGTCGACGAGCTCGAGAAGGCGTCCCCGCGCCTCCTCGAGCCGGGGGAGGAGCGCCTCGAGCGTCTCCCACGCGTCGCGGTACTTCTCCTTTCCGAGGGTCAGGCGGACGACCATGGAGAGGAGCCCCGCTCCGGCGGCCCCGGCCGCGGCGGCGGCGGAGCCGCCTCCCGGCGCGGGGGCGTCGGAGGCGAGGGCGGCGGCGAAGTCGGTGACGGAGAGCGAGACGAGTGAGTGCACGGGGGCGAGACTAGCAGGAGGAGGTCAGACCCGCCGCCCGTCCCGGACGGCGAGCCGCCCCCCGGCCACCACGTCGGCCACCGGGTTGACGCCGTAGTGGTAGACGAGGTGCTCGAGCGACGGCCCGTCGAGCAGGACCGCGTCGCCCCGCTTGCCCGGCTCGAGCGAGCCGCGCACGGCGGCCTCCCCGAGCGAGGCCGCCCCGTTGAGCGTCATCGCCGTCAGCGTCTCCTCCACGGTGAGCCCCATCCCGATCGCGGCGAAGAAGGCGACGGCCGGGAGCGATTCCGTGTACGAGGAGCCCGGGTTGCAGTCGGTCGCGAGCGCCACCGGAACCCCCGCCGCCACGAGCTTCCGCGCCGGGGCGTACCGGTCCATCCGGAGGAAGACCGACGTGCCGGGGAGAAGGGTCGCCACGACGCCCGCGCGGGCCATCGCCTCGATCCAGTCGACCGTGACGAAGAGGAGGTGGTCGGCGGAGGCGGCGCCCACCTCGGCGGCCAGCCGGGCGCCGCCGAGGGGCGTCAGCTCGTCGGCGTGGAGCCGCGGGACGAGGCCGAGCGCCTTCCCCGCGAGGAGCATCCCGCGCGACTCCGGAAGGTCGAAGACCCCCTCTTCGCAGAAGACGTCGACGAAGCGGGCCCCGGCCGAGGCGAGGGCCGGGAGGATCTCGCCGACGACCTCGTCGACGTACCGCCGCTTGAGCGACGCGCTCCCCCGCCGCTCGGGGGGGACCTCGTGCCCGGGGAGGGCCGTCGCCGCGACCTCCACGGGGTGCCCCGCGGCGCCGCGGAAGATCGCCCGGAGCTGCTTCAGCTCGGCCGCCTTCTCGAGCCCGTAGCCCGTCTTCGCCTCGCAGAGCGTCGTTCCGTGGAGGAGCATCCGGTCGAGGCGCGCGCGGACGTTCGCCGCCAGCTCCTCCTCCGGCGCCCGGCGCGTCGCCTCGACGGTCGAGACGATCCCGCCGCCGGCCGCCGCGATCCCGGCGTAGGTCCCCCCCTTGAGCCGCTCGTTGAACTCCCCCTCGCGGAAGCCGGCCCACGGCAGGTGGGTGTGGGCGTCCACGAAGCCGGGGACGGCCGTCTTCCCGCGGCCGTCGAGCACCGTCTCGCCCGCCGCCGGCGCCTCGCCGTACGTCCGGACGAAGGCCTCGTCGGTTCCCGCGAAGACGACGGTCCCGCTCTCGATCCGGAGGGCCGCGTCCGTCACGCGGCGGAGGCGCCCCTGCGCCGCTCCCGACCGCGCCGCCCGCCCCTCGGGCGTCGCCAGCTCCGAGAGGTGGCGGATCGAGATCGTCAGCCGGGGTCCCCCTCGCGCTTCTTCGGCCGGTAGAGCGACACGGAGTTGTCCTGCTCGTCCTCCTGCCGGTCGAAGATCAGGACCTGCTGGAACATGTCGATCATCCCCTGCAGCTTCAGGTGGAAGTTCTTCCGCTCCACCCGGAGCTCGCGGATCGCGCGCTCCATCTCGGCGACGCGCTCCATCGCCTGCCGGACGAGGGCGTCCCCCTTCAGCTCCGCCTCCCGGAGGATCCGCTCGGCGTCCTGCTCGGTCGAGGCGCGCAGGCTCTCGGCGGAGCGCTGGGCCATGACGAGGGTCTCCTTGAGCGTGGCCTCCGTCTCGCGGTGCCGGGCGTTCTCCTCGCCGAGGCGGGCGTTCTCTCGCTCCAGCTCGTCGAGGGCGCGGAAGAGCTCCTCGAGGTCCTCGGCCAGCGCCTCGAGGAACTGGCGGACCTCCTCGCGGTCGTACCCGCGGAATTTCCGCACGAACTCCCGCTTGCGGACCTCCAGCGGACTGATGGTGGGCCTCATGAATCCATTGTACGCGCTCAGTGGACGCGTTCGTTCCCGTTCGGGACGATCCGGAGCCGGCGGCGCCGGAAGAACGGCGTCCTCCGGAGCGGCCCCGGTCCCCGCGGCGGGCCGCGCCGCGCCCACCAGAAGGCCACGGGGAGGCCGCCGAGGACGAAGACGAGCCGGGCGACCGAGTGCGTCTGCTCCAGCTCGCCGAACGCCACGACGGCGACGGCGATCAGGCCGAAGACCTTCCGCGTCAGCGGGAGGACGCCGAAGAAGTTCGTCGGACGCGACGGTCCCTCGAGGGTCCAGGCGGCGATGACCGCCGTCAGCGGTCCCGCGAGGCCGTAGCCCGTTCCGAAGGCCCCGCCGAGGAGCAGCGCCGCCCCGACGCCGAGGAGGCCCCCCGAGAGCGTCGCGAGGAGGAGGAAGAGCGCGTACCGGCGGGAGCCCCACTCCGGCTCGAGCTCCGAACCGAAGCTCCAGAGGAGGAGGAGGCTGAAGAGGACCGAGACGATCCCGACGTTGACGAGCGGGTAGGTCGCGAGGCGCCAGAGCTCGAGGCCCGGCCAGACGAGCGCTGGCACGGCGGTCAGGATCCCGACGGGGAGCGCGGGGACGAGCGTCGCGACGTACCCCGCGGCGGTCAGGGCGAGCGTCCCGCGCGTGACCGGCGGAAGGCGCCGCCAGCCCGGCGGGCCGACGTACCGGATCTCGTATCCCGGCCGCATGGCGGCGAAGGGTAGCACCAGCACCGGCGCTCCTCACGGCGTGGGTCAGGGGGGATCGGGGGGTGCGAACCCGGCGGATCGGCTGGCGAGACGGGGCGTCCCACCCCCCGAAGTCATCGTGTTCCGAAGATCGCCGTCCCGACGCGGACCAGCGTCGCGCCCTCCTCGATCGCCGCCTCGAAGTCGTCGCTCATCCCCATCGAGAGCTCGGGGAGGCCGAGCCGCTCGCCGAGCCGCCGGAGCGCCGCGAAGTGGGGCCGCGTCTCCCCCGGCGGCGGGATCGTCATGAGTCCCGCGAGCTCCAGCCCGGGGAGCGCCCGCACCGCGTCCGCGAGCGCGGGGACGTCGTCCGGCTCGACGCCCGCCTTCGTCGCCTCGCCCCCGAGGCGGACCTCGATCAGGACGCGGAGCCGCTTCCCCGCCGCCCCGGCGCCCCGCGCGAGGCGCCCGGCGATCTCCGCCGAGTCGACCGTCTGGACGACGTCGGCGACCCGGGCGGCCCGGGCGGCCTTGTTCGACTGGATCGGCCCGATGAGGTGACGCACGGCGCCCGCCGGCAGGAGCGGGAACTTCGCCTCGGCCTCCTGCACGCGGTTCCCCACGAAGTGGACGGCGCCCGCCGCGTGGGCCGGGAGGAGGTCCTCGAG
>DAOMFB010000318.1:0-3978 GCA_035429585.1 Thermoanaerobaculia bacterium | reverse complement strand
CTCCGCACGGGCCCGGCCGAGGGTCACGGCGAGGAGGACGCCGATCACCCAGACGAGACCCCCCACGGCGAGGTGCGCCACGGTGACGGGGACGGCCTTCCGCGTCCAGACGGAGAAGGTGCCGAGCGTGACCTGGAGGGCGAGGGCCGCGGCCCAGAGTCCGGCCAGCGTGCCGGCCGCGGGAACGCGGTCCTTGAGGCGGAGGGAGGCCCGGAGGGCGAGTAGAACGAGGACGCTCGCCACGACGGCCCCGACCCGGTGGGCGAAGTGGATCGGGACGCCCGGCCGGGCGAACCCCGCGCCGTCCGGGACGAGCCGCCCGAAGGCCAGCGGGAAGTCGGGGATGGCGAGGCCGGCGCCGGTGTGGCGCATGACGGCCCCGAGGAGGATCTGGAGGTAGACGCCGGCGGCCGCCGCGGCGGTCCAGGCGAAGGCGCGCGACAGGTCGGGAAGGTCGGCAGCCCCGACGCCGCGTGTCAGGTCGCCGGAGGTCCACGCGCGCGAGGTGACCCAGGCGATCGCGGCGGTCAGGGCGAAGACGATCTGTGCCAGGCCCGCGTGGGCCGAGGAGACGGCCGGCGGCAGGAGGAGGAGGACCGTGAGCCCGCCGAGCAGCGCCTGGGTGAGGATCGCCCCGAAGGCGAGGAGGCCGAGGCGGCGCACGGGGCGCCGGCGCTCTCCCCAGAGGAGGACGCCCGCCTCGAGCCCGACGAAGAAGGAGACGAGGGCGGCCACCATCCGATGTCCGTGCTCGTAGAGGATGCCGCCGACCATGGGGGGCATGAGCCGTCCGTAGGCCAGCGGCCAGTCGGGGACGGCGAGGCCGGACTCCGTCGACGTGACGAGGGCTCCCGCGACGAGGAGGAGGAACACGGCGGCCGCCACGGCGCGCGCCGTCCAGCGAACGATCCTGTCCTTCGTGGCGTCCATCTCTTCCGGGTGAACCCCGCCCCCCACGTTCCGGTGCGCGCCCGGCTGCGTCCGGGCGCTCCCGCGGAGCCGGGATCATCTTCCGGGGGCCGGAAACGGTCAAGCCTCGCCGCCGCGCCCGCCCGGATCCTCTTCGGAGAGAATCGGGCCATGCACGTCGAGTCCGCCATCCTCCGGCACGTCGAGATGCCGCTGAAGTTCCGTTTCAAGACGTCCTTCGGCGAGACGACGACGAAGTCGTTTCTCCTCCTCGAGCTTCTCTCCGGCGGCCTGTCGGGCTTCGGGGAGTGCGTCGCCGAGGCCGGGCCTTACTACTCGCCGGAGACGGTGGGGACGGCCGGGCACGTCCTCTCCGAGTTCCTCCTGCCGCTCGTCGTCGGCCGCGAGGTCGGCTCTCCCGGGGAGTTCGACGCGCGTGCGGCCCGCGTCCGGGGACACCGGATGGCCAAGGCCACCGTCGAGACGGCCCTCCGCGACCTCTTCGCGAAGGCGGCGGGGAGGTCCCTGTCGGCGGCGCTCGGCGGGACGCGGGCCGCCATCGAGGTCGGCGTCTCGCTCGGCATCTCGCCGACCGTCGCGGAGACCGTCGAGAACGTCCGCAAGCACGTGGCCGCGGGGTACCGGCGGATCAAGCTGAAGATCGAGCCGGGGACCGACGTGGAGCGGGTGAAGGCGGTCCGCGAGGCCTTCCCGTCCATCGCGCTGACGGTCGACGCCAACGCGGCCTACACGCTCGCCACGGCGGACCGGATCCGCGCGCTCGACCCCTTCGGCCTGGACTACGTCGAGCAGCCCCTCCACCACGAGGACCTCGCGGACCACGCGGAGCTCGCGAAGACGCTGAAGACGCCGATCTGCCTCGACGAGTCGATCCGGTCGGCGGAGGACGCGCGGACCGCGATCGCCCTCGGCGCGTGCCGCGTCATCAACGTCAAGATCGGCCGGGTCGGCGGGCACGGGGAGGCGCTCCGGATCCACGAGGTCGCCCGCCGGGCGGGCGTGCCGCTCTGGTGCGGCGGCATGCTGGAGGCCGGCGTCGGGCGGGCCCAGAACGTGGCCGTCGCGAGCCTTCCCGGCTTCTCGAAGCCGGGCGACACCTCCTCCTCGTCGCGCTATTTCGAGGAGGACATCGTGGAGCCGCCGCTCGAGGCGGCCGACGGGCTCATGCCGGTCCCGGCGGGGCCGGGCATCGGCGTCACGGTCCTGCGCGACGTCCTCGAGAAGATGACCGTGGCGCGGAAGGAGTTCCGGGCGTGAGCGCCGACCGCGTGGCCGAGCTGGCCGCCCTCTTCGACGGACGCCGGGACGCCCTGATCGCCTCCCTGGGGGAGCTCGTCGGCCGGGAGAGCCCCTCGGACGATCCGGAGCGCGTGACGGAGCTGGCGCGCTGGATCGCGGGGCGCCTCGGCGCGGCGGGCGTCGCCGCGTCGTGCGTCGCCTGCGCGGGGCGGGGCGACGCGCTCCTGTCCCGCGACGAACGGGACGGCGGGACGCTCCTCCTGGGCCACCTCGACACGGTCTGGCCCGCCGGGACGCTGGCGGAGCGCCCGTTCGCCGTCGACGGCGGCGTCGCGACGGGGCCGGGCGTCTTCGACATGAAGGGGGGCGTCGCCGTCGCGCTGGCGGTGCTCGAGGCCGTCGGCCGGGGAGAGGTCCGCCCCGCCGGCCCGGTCTCGCTGCTCCTGACCCCCGACGAGGAGGTCGGGACGGCCGCCTCGCGCGAGCTCCTCGTGGCCGAGGCGAAGCGGCGCGAGCGCGTTCTCGTCCTCGAGCCGGCCGGCGACGGCGGTGCGGCGAAGGTCGCGCGGAAGGGGGTCGGCCAGACGACGGTCCGCTTCCGGGGCGTCGCGTCGCACGCGGGCCTCGAGCCGGAGAAGGGCGCCTCGGCCCTCGCGGAGCTCGCCCGGTTCGTCCTCTACGCCGAGGCGCTCGCCGACCGCGAGCTCGGCACCTCCGTCGTCCCGACCCTCGCGGCGGCGGGCTCGAAGGCGAACGTCGTGCCCGAGGCCGCGGAGGCGACCGTCGACTTCCGCGTCTGGTCCGCCGCGGAGGGGGAGCGGGTCGCGTCGGCCCTTCGCGCCTACCGGAGCGCGGACTCCCGGGTCCGGGTCGAGGTGCAGGGCGGGCTGAACCGGCCGCCGATGGAGGCGAGCCGGATCTCGATGCAGATGTACGGGGTGGCCGCGGCGCTGGCCGCCCGCCTGGGATTCCCGCTCCCGTCGGCGCGGGTCGGCGGCGCCTCGGACGGCAACCTGACGGCCGGCGCCGGTGTCCCGACGCTCGACGGGCTCGGCCCCTCGGGCGGCGGCGCGCACGCGCGGAGCGAGCACCTCGTCGTCGACGACCTCGCGCGGCGGAGCGCCCTCCTCGCGGCCCTTCTCGAGGAGGTGCCCGCGTGAGCGGCCGGGTCGTGATCCGGGAGCTGCGGTCGGCCGACGAGTTCCACGAGACCGTCGAGGTCGCCCGGGACGCCTGGAAGTTCGACGACCGGGTGCTGTCGTCGTGGACCGACCTCATCGCCGGGACCCACGCCGGCGGGATGACGGCCGGCGCCTTCGAGCGGGGCCGGATGATCGGCTTCGTCCACGGCCTGCCGCGGACGAATCTGGGGGAGCCGGCGCACCACTCCCACCTTCTCGCCGTGCGTCCCGCGGCGCAGGGGCGGGGGCTCTCGGTCCTCCTGAAGCTCTTCCAGAGGAACTGGTGCCTCCGGCACGGCCTCCGGCTCGTGACCTGGACGTACGACCCGTTCCTCCTGAAGAACGCGAAGCTCAACATCGGCCGGCTGCGGGGGGTGGTGCGGGGGTTCCTCCCGAACTTCTACGGCTACATGGGCGGCATCTACGGGAACCTCCCGACGGACCGTTTCGAGGTGACGTGGCGTCTCGACGCGCCGTCCGTCGTCGCCGCGGCGCGCGGCGACGTGCCCCCCGCGGAAGAGGCCGAGGGGCTCCCGGCGGCGCGCCCCGGCAGCGTCCCCGACGCGCCGCGCGGGGCGCTCCCGTTCCCGGCGGGTGCGCCGGGCATCTACCGGACCGACCACGAGGG
>DAOMFB010000317.1:0-3993 GCA_035429585.1 Thermoanaerobaculia bacterium | reverse complement strand
GCACTCTCCGGCACACGACGACGGTCCTGCGCGAGGAGCCGCCGGCGCCGCACGCTCATCCCGTCCCCCGCCTCACGACGCCTCCCGGACGAGCGGCATCGTCATGCAGCGCGGCCCGCCGCGGGCCCGCGTGAGCTCCGTGGAGGAGAGCTGGATGGCCACCTTGCGTCCCTTCCCGAGGTCGAGCTCGGCCCGCCCGAGGAGCAGGTCGTCGTCCCGGACGATCTCGAAGCCGCGCGCGGCGAGCTGCTCCGCCGTCCGCTCGTTCCGCTCGTACCCGACGATGACCCCGGGCGCGAGCGCGAAGGCGTTGGCCCCGTCGGTCCACTGCTCGCGCTGCTGGTCGACCGGCTCGGAGCCGCCGCACGGAATCGGCGCCAGGTCCATCCGGCGCGCCCGGAGCGTCGACAGGAGGTCGCCCGCCGCCGTCCAGGTGATCTCGCGCTTCGTCAGGTCCGCTTCGTAGACGTCGGCCTCCTCGGCCCCGCCCGCGAGGATCATCGGCGCGTAGCAGAGGGCCTCCCCCTCGGACACCAGCGTGAAGACGGTGTCGAGGTGCATGTACGAGCGCGCCGGCGGAATCCCCACGACGACGATCCGGCGGACCGGCGACTTCCCGCGCTTCAGCGCCTCCGCGAGCCGCTCGATCGTCGTCTTCTCGGTCCTCTCCGAGTAGCCGATGGCCAGGAGGTCCTCCCGGAGGACGAGGACGTCGCCCCCCTCGAGCGTCGGCCGCATCCGCGCCCACGACACCGGCGACCCCGGGGCCGACGACGACTCCCGGAACCAGAAGGGACCGCCGGGGCGCGCGAAGCGCGGGTGGTGCGCGAAGACGGCCCCCGAGAGGAGGGGCTCGCGGAGCCGGGCCGGGGTGGCCATCGCCGCGCGGACCACCCGGTCGCCCACGACGATCGCCGGGTCGCGCTGGAAGAACCAGTTCGGGACCGGCGGCAGGAGGAAGAGCGAGTCGATCGAGTCCGAGATGGCCGGGTCCTCCCGGGGGAGGCCCTCGACGAGCGCCCCGGCCAGCGCCCCGGCCGTCAGGGCGGCGAGGCGCTCGACGAGCGCGGCGCTCCAGCGGAGCTCTTCCGCCAGCTCCGCGAGGACCGCCGAGCGCCGTTCCGGCTCGGCCAGCACCTCCTCGAGGAGGGAGCGGATCTCGAGGACCTCCTCGGCCACGAGAGAGAGGAGCCTCTGGAAGCGGCGGTGCTCCTCGCGGGCGCGGGCCCCGAAGAGGATGTCGTCGAAGAGGAGCTCCCGCATCATCGACGGCACCATCCGGTCGATCTCGCGCCCCGGGAGGTGGACCAGGACGGAGCGGAGCCTTCCGGTCTCGGAGGTGACGGAGAGCGTCATCGAGAGGGGCCGCCGGGCACGCGGCGGGCCCATCCTAGCAGGGGAACGGTGCTAACCTGATCGCCTCCGAGGGAAGGGGGGCGCCGCCGATGGATCGGATCAAGGACGCCGCCAGCATCGAATACATCGAGTGCAGGAACTGCGAGTCTCCCTGCTACACCTTCGAGATCGACCAGGGGCGCGGGGTGATCGTCCAGGCCCTCTGCTCCGTCTGCGGCAACGACGACCCCCTGGAGTTCTTCGTCCCCGACGAGCCGGAGGAGTGAGCCCGCGATGACGACGCCCGTCTCCCCCGCCGACCGCTACGAGAACCCCCTCAGCGTCCGCTACGCCTCGACCGAGATGTCGGCCCTCTTCTCGGCCCGGCAGAAGTTCGCCGCGTGGCGGCGCCTCTGGCTCTGGCTGGCCGAGGCCGAGCGGGAGCTGGGCCTGCCGATCCCGGAGGCCGCGCTCGCCCAGATCCGGGAGCACCTCGTCCCGACGGACGCCGAGCTCGCCGCCGCCGACCGGTACGAGGCGGAGACGAAGCACGACGTCATGGCGCACCTGCACGCCCTCGGGGACGTCGCCCCGGCCGCCCGCGGCGTGCTCCACCTCGGCGCCACCTCGGCCTTCGTCGGCGACAACGCCGACCTCCTCCTCCTTCGGGAGGCGCTGCGCCTCCTCGGCCGGCGGACCGTCCGCGTCATCGGGCGGCTCGCCGCCTTCGCCCGGAAGTGGCGCGACCTGCCGTGCCTCGGCTTCACCCACTTCCAGGCGGCGCAGCCCACGACGGTCGGGAAGCGGGCCTGCCTCTGGCTGCAGGACCTCGCCATCGACCACCGGGAGCTGACGCGCCGCGCCGACGAGCTCCGCTTCCTCGGCTGCAAGGGGGCGACCGGGACGCAGGCCTCGTTCGTCGCCCTCTTCGACGGCGACGCCGACAAGGCGGACCAGCTCGACCGGCTCGTCGCCGAGAAGGCGGGCTTCCCCGGGCGCCTCCTCGTCTCGGGGCAGACCTACACGCGCAAGCAGGACGCGCTCATCCTGTCGGCCCTCTCCGGCCTCGCCGCCTCGGGGTCGAAGTTCGGCAACGACCTCCGGCTCCTCCAGCACCTCAAGGAGGTCGAGGAGCCGTTCGGGAAGAGACAGGTCGGCTCCTCGGCCATGCCCTACAAGCGGAACCCGATGAAGTCGGAGCGGATGAACGCCCTCGCCCGCTGGATCCTCGTCGGCGCCGAGAGCGGCAACTGGACGGTGGCCACGCAGTGGTTCGAGCGGACGCTCGACGACTCCGCCAACCGCCGCCTCGCCCTTCCCGAGTGCTTCCTCGCGGCCGACGCGATCCTCCTCCTCTGGGACGCCGTGGCGGACGGGCTGGTGGTCCACGAGAACGTCGTCCGGCGCCGCCTCGACCAGGAGCTCCCCTTCCTCGCCACCGAGAACATCCTCATGGCGGCGGTCCGGAAGGGGGGCGACCGCCAGCAGCTCCACGAGCGGATCCGCGTGGTGGCCCAGGCCGCCGGCGACCGGCTGAAGGACCAGGGGGGCGAGAACGACCTCCTCGACCGGATCGCGGCCGACCCGGCCTTCGGCCTCACCCCCGCGGAGATCACCGTGGCCGCCGATCCGGCCCGGTTCGTCGGGCGCGCGCCCGAGCAGGTCGACGAGTTCCTCGCCGCCGAGATCGACCCGATCCTCGCGGCGAACCCGTCGGCGACGGCGGGGGCGGCCGAGGAGGTCCGGGTCTGACGCTGCGCTTCCGGAGGGCGCTCGCCGCCGCCGCGGTGGCGGTCGCCGCCGGGTGCGGCCCGAAGCCGAAGCCGGCCGTCGTCCCGCCACCGCCTCCGGCGACGGGAGAGCGCGAGCGGGGCCTCGCGTCGTGGTACGGCGCGGAGTTCGCGGGGCTGCCCACCGCCAGCGGCGAGATCTTCCGCCCGGAGCAGGTCTCCGCGGCGCACCGGACCCTTCCCCTCGGTACCGTCGTCGACGTGAGGAACGAGTCGAACGGGAAGCTCGTCCGCGTCCGGATCAACGACCGCGGCCCGTTCGTGGCGGGACGCATCATCGACCTCTCGAAGGCCGCTGCCGCCGAGATCGACTCCGTCGCCGCCGGCGTCGTCCCCGTCACGCTCACGGTCGTCACGCTCGGCACGAACCAGCGGATCCGCGCGGCCACGGCGGACGACCTCGCCCGCGCCGCGTCCTCCGCCCGGCCCGCCTGGGCGGTCCAGGCCGGCGCCTTCGCGAACGAGGAGAACGCCCGGCGGCTGGCGACGCGCCTCGCCGAGCGGTACCCGAAGGCCTGGGTGGAGGACTTCGCGGGCCTGAAGCGCGTGAAGTTCGGCGTCTACGGCACCCGCGAGGAGGCCGAGGCCGCCTGCGCCACCCTCGGACAGCTCGGCCTCGCCGGCATCGTGGTGGCGGCCCGCTGATGAACCGCCGGCTGATCGCGACCCTCTCCTTCGGCCGCCTGATGACCGACCTGAACCAGGGGATGCTCCCGGCCCTCGTGCCGTTCTTCATCGCCGACCGGGGGCTCACCTACGCGGCGGCGGGCGGGCTCGTCCTCGCGGCGAACGTGGCGGCCTCGGCCACGCAGCCGGCCTTCGGCCTCTTCGCGGACCGGCGCCCGGCGCCCTGGCTGATCCCGGCCGG
>DAOMFB010000316.1:0-4015 GCA_035429585.1 Thermoanaerobaculia bacterium | reverse complement strand
CTCTCCCCGGTGATGGGAGCCTGGTTGAGGGCGCTGCTGCCTTGGAGGATCACCCCATCGAGGGGCACGCGCTCACCGGGTTTCACCTGGAAGAGGGCGCCGACGGGCACTTCCTCGGGCCGGACGGAGGCGAGGGGCTGCGGCGGGAGGACGAGCGGCCTCTTGGTGCCGACGTCGTCGTAGCCCTTGGGCTGCCGGAGCGCGGTCAGCGACTTCGAGGTCTCGCTGCGGGCCGACGCGTCGCCGGACTCGACCCCGCGGGCCACCGACGGCGGGGGCGTCGGGGCCGCCGGGGCGCCGGCGGCGGCCTTGCCGGCCTCGAGGTCCTGGATCCCCGGCTTCGACGCCGCCCTGGGCTGGGGGAAGGGCGGGAGCTTCGGGTCCCCGCCGTGGGCCTTCCGGTCCTGGTCCGAGAGAACCGGGTTCTTCCCCGGAGCCGGCGCTTTCGGGCCCGGGGCCGGGAAGAACTGGAGCGGGATGGGCGGCGGCGTCGGGTCGGGCTTCCAGAGACGCATGATCCCGAGCGGATCGTTCTCGTCGTTCAGGTCCTTCGGCACGCCCGGCCGGTGGCTCGGCGTGACGATCAGGGCGAGGAGGACGAGGAGGTGGACGATCACGGAGGCCGCCGTGGCCCGCTCGCGGGAGATCCGGAACCGGGAGACCGTCTCCGGCGCGGGCGTCCGGTCCGAGCGGACCTCGAGGACCCTCGCGAGCGCCTCGCCGAGCGGCGGGAAGGAGAAACCGCCCTCCGGCGCGGGCCACGGGCGCGGCGCCTCGTCGCCCCCCACGACGTGGTCGTTCAGGCGGGGAAAGGCGAGGTCCTTGACCTGGGTCTCCTCGTCCTCTCCCTCGAAGTCCTCGGGAGGGAGCTCGATGACGACGACGCGGGCCTTCTTCCGGAGGCGAGACACCTCGCGGGAGAAGGCGAACGTCGGCTCGGGCGGCGGCCGGGGCCCCGAGGGGCGCCCGTCGGCCGGCCAGGGTTCCGCCTTCTCCGTCCCTTCGATGATCGGGGCGTTGAGGCCGAGTGTTGTCAGGTCGCTGATCTGCGCTCCTCGCCTGGGCCGGACTGGCTCCAGCCGCCGGATCTCATGGAAGCGGCGTGCCAGGTCGGGCGGACAAGGATAGAGGACTCCGCGGCTGGCGCGCCGCCCGGCTCCGGCCTATACTCCCCGCCGGCTGGCTTTCAAGGAACTTGAAAGAGGGCTTCGGCCCTCTTTTTTTTCCCCCGGGCCGGCCGCGAAACGACTGATGGAGAAGGCGAACCCCCTTCCGGGCGAGGCCGTGGAGGCCCTCCGGAGCGCCCTTTCGGCGCTCGGGCTGGAGCTCTGTCACCTCGAGTGGAAACCGGGCCGACGGGGCACGCTCGTCCTCTTCATCGACCGGCCCGGAGGCGTCGGCCTCGACGACTGCGAGGCGGCCTCCGCCGCCGCGTCCTCGGTCCTCGACCCGCTGGAGGACCGCCTTCCGAGCTACGTCCTCGAGGTCTCGTCGCCCGGGCTCGACCGCCCGCTCTGGACCCCGGCCGACTGCGAGCGGTTCGCCGGGCAGCGCGTCGACGTGAAGCTCCGCCAGCCGGTGGAGGGGACGTCGCGGCTGAAGGGGCTCCTGGAGCAGGCCGCCGGGGAGCGCCTGACGATCCTTGATGAGGACCGGAAGCGCCGGTACACTATTCGGTTTGGCGACGTGAAGTCCGCGCGCCTCGTGCCGGAGTTTGGAACTTCCGGGCGAGGCCGAATCGAACCCGTACGGAACACTTAACACCGGAGAGACCAGCGACATGGATTCCACCCAGGCTCCGACGAAGGGCGACGCGCCGGGCGGCAAGACCGCGCGCGGCAAGGGCGCGCGCGCGCCGAAGGCGGGCAAGGCGAAGGCCGGCAAGCCCGCCAAGCCGGCCAAGGCCCCCCCGACCACGAAAGCCGACGAGATCATCGAGGCCCTTCGGGCCGCGTCCCGCGACAAGGACATCGGCTTCGAACGGCTCGTGGCCGCCCTCGAGGAGGCCATCGCGACCGCCGCCCGCAAGGTCTACAAGGTCCGCGAGATGGCGGCCCGCTTCGACGCGAAGGCCGGCACGCTGACCGCCTGGACGCCCTACCGGATCGTCGACCAGAAGACGAAGATCGAGCCGCCTCCGGCCCCGGCCGAGATCGACCCCGACGACATTCCGCTCGGGCAGGCCGCTCCGGCGCCCCTTCCGGCGCCGCTCGAGGGCGAGCCCGAGAAGGAGATCCGCCTTCCCTGGATCGAGGTCCTGCCGGACGAGGCGCATGCTCTCCTCGAGGGCGAGCTGGCCGGCCAGAGCTGGCAGGTCTTCCGGTACCCCGAGGGCGAGGGCGGTCCGGAGGAGGCGATCTCCGCCGAGCAGATGACCGTCGGCGACGAGATCCGGCTCTACCGCTCGACGGAGGGGCTCGGCCGCATCGCGGCTCAGAGCGCCAAGCAGGTCCTCTACCAGAAGGTCCGCGAGGCGGAGCGGGAGAACATCTACAACGAGTACTACCCGAAGGTCGGGGAGCTCATCACGGGGACGGTCAAGCGCTTCGAGCGGGGCGACATGATCGTCGATCTCGGCCGGACCGAGGCGGTCATCCCCCGCGAGCATCAGTCGCGCGCCGAGCGGTACACGCAGGGCGAGCGGGTGCGCGCCGTGCTGGCCGACGTCCACAAGAACCCCAAGGGGGCCCAGCTCGTCCTGTCGCGGACTGCGCCGGAGCTCCTGATGCAGCTGATGAAGATGGAGGTCCCGGAGATCTACGACGAGACGGTCGTCATCCGGGGCTGCGTCCGCCAGCCCGGGGACCGCGCCAAGGTCGCCGTCGCCTCGCGCGAGCGCGACGTCGACCCGGTCGGAGCCTGCGTCGGCATGCGCGGCGCGCGCGTCCAGGCCATCATGCGCGAGCTGCGCGGGGAGCGGATCGACATCATCCAGTACTCCGACGACCTCGTCACGTACGCGCAGAACGCCCTCGCTCCCGCGAAGATCACGCGGGTCTCCGTCATGCCGGGGGACGAGGACGAGGCGCCCGAGATCGGCCCCGACGGGGAGGAGCTCGAGCCGCTCCCGACGCTCGAGTGCATCGTCGAGGAGGACCAGCTCTCGCTCGCCATCGGCAAGCGCGGGCAGAACGTCCGCCTCGCCGCCGCGCTGATCGGCGCCCGGATCGAGATCAAGAGCGAGCAGGCCGTGAAGGCGGAGGTCGCCGAGGCGCTGCAGCGGATGCTCCTCTCGTCGCAGCGCCGGGCCACGGCGCTGACCGAGGTGCCGGGCATCGACGAGGCCGCCGCGGCCGCGCTGGCGGCGCAGGGGCTTGCGACCGTGGGCGACCTGCTCGAGGCCGGCAGCGGCGCCGACGAGGAGAAGGCCGGCGCCCTGCGCGAGGCCGCCCTCGAGCCCGAGGCGAAGGACGCCGCCCTCGAGGCGGCCCGCGAGTTCGAAGAGGCTCCGGCGCCCGAGCCCGAGCCGGAGCCCGACGAGGAGGCCGTCCTGGAGACGGCCGACGAGACCGAGGGCGAGACCGAACCGACCGAGGACGGCGGAGACGCCGCGGAAGCCGCCCCCGTGGCGGAGACACCGGAGAAGTGAGCCCGATGGCAGCCAAGTTCACCGTCGCCGAGCTCGCCAAGATGATGGGAAAGCCCGCGAAGGAGGTTCTGTTCCTCCTCCAGGGCATCGGCGTCGACGTCAAGAGCGTCGAGTCCGTCATCGAGGGCTCGACCGCCCAGGCCATCCTCACCGGGAAGACGCAGGCGCCGAAGTCCCTCATCGTGCGCCAGACCACGGCGGTCCCGGCCGCGGCGGCCGTCGCCCCCAAGGTGAAGACCGAGCGCGCCGCGCTCAAGCGGATCAAGATCGTCGAGAGGCCGCCCGAAGCCGAAGGCGCCCCCGTCGAGGGCGACGTCCCCGCGGCGCCGGTCGAGGCGGCCCCCGAGCCGGTCGTCGCGGCGGCGCCGCCGCCGCCTCCTCCCCCGCCGCCGCACCATCCTGCCCGGCGATGCGGCCGGCGCGCTC
>DAOMFB010000315.1:0-4029 GCA_035429585.1 Thermoanaerobaculia bacterium | reverse complement strand
GAGCGTCCTGCTCGCGCTCGGTCCGGCGACGCCGGCCTGGGAGGCGGCGGCGCGCGCCCTGCCGGTGGTCGGGATCGTCCGGTATCCGGAGCGCCACCTCCTCCTCGCGGGCTTCGCCTTCGCCTGGCTCTCGGCGCTGGGGCTCCGGGCCCTCGAGCGGCGGATTCCGTCCCGGGCCGTTCCGGCAGCCCTCGCCGCCCTCGCGGTCCTCGTCCTCATCGACCGGGAGGGCGTCGTCCGCCGACTCGCCTACACGGCGCCCGGCTCCGTCCTGGCCGCGCCGCCGGAGGCCCTCGCCGGGGTCCCGTCCCCCGCCCCGGGCGAGACGAGGCCCCGCCTCGTCCACCGCGACATGCTCGTCCCCGTCCCGAAGTACCTCGGCCGCGACGTTCCCGGGGCCAATCGGATCGCGGCGGAAGGCCTGATGCCGGAGTACCCGGGCCTCTTCGGCTACGCGTCGCTCTTCGTCCCGGACTACGACCTGACGCTCCCCGTCGAAGCCGTGGAATGGACGCGGCTCCTGACGACGGCGCTTCCCGGCCCGGGTCCGATGCCGGAGCGCCTCCTCCGGAACGCCGGCGCCCGGGCCGTCGTCCGGAGCGAGCCCGCGCCGGAGGGTGCGTGGAGCGTGCGCGTCGAGCCGCTCCCCGGGAGCCTTCCTCCGTGGCGCTTCGCCGCGCGGGTCGTCTCGGACCCGGACGGACGGCGGCTCTTCCAGCGGTTTCTCGAGGACGGCGTCGACCCGGAGAGCGCCTACCTGGACGCGGAGCCGGCCGGCGAGCGGCGCCCGTCCGCGGGTCGGCTCGTGTCGGTCCGGGACGCGGCCGACGCCCTGACGCTCGTGGCGGAGGTGGACGGCCCGGGGGACGCTTTCCTGATGCTCTTCCGCCTCCGGCAGGCGTGCGTCGAGGCGACGCTGGACGGACGGCCGGTTCCCGTCGCACGGACGGACTTCGGTTTCGCCGGCGTCGCCGTCCCGCCGGGGCGGCACGTCGTCCGGTTGCGGCCCGAGACGCGGTGGGTGAAGATCGGCCTCGTGGGAACGCTGACGGGAAGCGCGGTCCTTCTGGCGCTGGCCCTCCGGGGCCGGCGGCGGGCCGCCCTCCCCGCGGCATGATCACCTCCCGGCAGAAGGTCCGACGGCGCCTTCTCCTCTACGGCCTGGCGGCGGCCGTCGCCGCGACGGCTCTCCTTCTCCCGCGCTTCCTGCCGAAGCTGATGCCGGCCGTCCCGGTCCGGAACATCGTGGCGGAGGCGGAGCAGGCGGCAAAGTCCGAGGCCACCGAGCGGCTCCGGGAGCTCCTCCGCATCGACACCTCGAACCCCCCCGGCGACACGCGGGCGGCGATCCTCTACCTCGCCGGGCTCTTCGACTGCGAGGGGATTCCCTACGAGATCGTGGGGGACGACCCGAGGCGGCCGGTCCTCGTGGCGCGGCACCGGGGCCTTGCGCCCGACGGGGCCCTGCTCCTGACGGGCCACGTGGACGTGGTCCCCCCGGAGGACCTCTCGAAGTGGAGCCGCCCTCCCTTCGCGGCGGAGCGCGGCTCGGGCACCGCGTCCGCCTACCTCTACGGGCGCGGGACGCTCGACATGAAGGCCCAGATCATCGCCTCCTTCCTCGCGATCGCCGAGCTGAAGCGCCACGGCGTCGTGCCGCGCCGCGACGTCGTCTTCGTCGCAGAGTCGGCCGAGGAGTCGTTCGAGCTCCAGTACGGGATCGGCTGGGTGCTCGACCACCGCCCGGACCTCCTCGCGGGCGTGACGGACGCCGTGAACGAGGGGGGCGTCAACGAGGTGTTCGGCGCCGACATCGCCCGGTACGGCATCGAGGTCCTCCAGAAGGCGATCGTCTCGGTCTGGATCGACGCCCCCTCCGCGGAGCCCCTCGAGGCGTTCCGGAAGTTCCTCGAGGAGAAGGACCGGTCCCTTCCGCTCCGCCTCGACCCGACGGTGAGGGAGTTCCTCCGGTTCATCGCGCCCTCGCGCTCGGACGTCTGGGGACGCTCGATGCTCGGCACCGGCGAAACCCTCCTCACGCCGAAGATGCTCGGCGAGATCCCCGAGGTCTACCGCTCGCTCCTGCGCGACGCCATCTACACGGGCCGGGTCGGTCCGGCGCCCGGCGGCGGCGTCACCTTCCGCGCCGTCCGGATGCTCCTCCCCGGAAGCTCGGTGGCGGCGAACCGGGAGGAGCTGCTCGGCTGGGCGCGGGCCCGGGGGCTGCGGACGCGCGACCACCTCGTGACGTACGACGCCGTCGCGGCGCCGGCCATTGGGCGGGCGTGGGAGGCGGCGTCGACGGTCTTCGGCCTCGACGCCGTCGAGCCGGCCCCCGTCGGCATCTACGTCCTGAACGGCTCGTTCACCTCGTCCTCGCTCCTCCGGGCGCGCGGCTGGCGCGCCTTCGGGATCTCGCCCTTCAACGTCAACTACTTCGACGCGGCGAAGATCCACAACGTCAACGAGCGCATCAGCCTCCCGCGCTACGTCGAGGGGGTGGAGAGGCTCCGGCAGTTCGTGGCGGAATACGCGCTGGCGCCCTGAGCGGCTAGACTGGAACGAAGGAGAAGCCGATGGCCGACGTCGACCTCTACTACTACCGGGTCGGGTGAACCAGCTGCGACCGCACCCGTGAGGTGCTTCAGAAGACCAGGGCCCGCGTGGCGGCCGAGCGTCCGTCGCGGAAGGAGCCGCTGACGGACGCGGACGCGAAGGCCCTCCTTGGATCCGTCTCCGAGATTCTGGTGGCGAAGGGGAAGTCGGTCCGGAGGGTCGCCGCGAAGGAGGCGACGCTGGACGACCTCCGCGGCCCGACGGGGAACTTCCGGGCGCCCCTGCTGAAGCTCGGGCGGCGGCTCCTCGTCGGCTTCCACGAAGAGACGTTGCGGGGCGAGCTGGCACGCGGCTCGCGATGAGGGGCGGCAGGGCGCCTTGCGCGCCAGCCTGACGCCGATGTTTCCCGTGCGACCCGCCCTCGCCGCCGCCCTTCTCGCCGCCGGCGCCCTGCCGGGCGCGCCGGCGGCCGCCCAGACCCCGCCGCACCCGGAGCCGACGGCGCGCCCGGTCCTCTGCCCGGTCCTCTCCGGGCTCGAGGTCGGCCAGCCCCGGTCGGCGGCGTACCAGTCGATGTGGCGCGGGAACCCGGAGAGACCGGTTCTCGGGCGCGACGTCTCCCTCCTCTACACGCCCCGCGAGCGACGCTATTCCGTCCTCGTGACGTTCGACGGCGCCGCCCCGGAGGCGCGGATCGCGGCGCTGCACTACGTCTTCGATCCGCCGCCCGGCCTCCTGGCGAGCCTCCGCGAGCGGTACGGCCCCGAGGCGCCCGACGCGGGGGACCCGGCCGTCCATCGCTGGGACGTCCCCTCCTGCGGCGTGAGGATCCGCTACCGGGTCCAGCTCTCCGAGGGGAAGCGGCCTCTCCTGGAGGAACTCTGGATCGACCCGCTCGCCGAGAAGCCGGCGAAGGCTCCCGGGCGCCGTATCCCCTGACGCCGGCGGGCGCGCGGGCCCGGGGGCGCGGGGGCCCTGTGCGATAGTCGGCGGCGATGCGTCGCGCGCTCCTCGTCGCGGGCAGCGTCCTGCTCGCCGTCCTCCTCGTCGCGGCCGGCGGGGCCGTCTGGCTCGTCCGGCGGAACCTCCCCGACGCCTCCGTTCCGCCGATCCGGGGCCTTCGCGAGCCGGTCCGCGTCACCTTCGACGACCGGGGCGTGGCGACGGTCGCCGCCCGCTCGGTGGACGACGCCCTCCGGGTCCAGGGGTACCTGACGGCGCGCGAGCGGCTCTTCCAGCTGGAGCTGCAGCGCCGGGCCGGGGAGGGGAGGCTCTCCGAGCTGTTCGGAAAGGGGGCGCTCGACCTCGACCGCCGTCGGCTGACGTACGGCTACGCCCGCGTGGCCGCGCGGGCCGTTCCGCTCCTTCCGGACGCGGAGCGCCTCCACCTCGAGGCCCTCTCCGACGGCATCAACGTACACTCTTTTTCTACAAGCAGCTCCACAATCGTTTTTCTTGCTTTTCGCACTCTTG
>DAOMFB010000314.1:0-4030 GCA_035429585.1 Thermoanaerobaculia bacterium | reverse complement strand
CCGCCGGCGGTGCCGGGCTCGGGCGCCGCGGCCGACGCCGTCTTCGGGGGCTCGCCGCCGCCCTTCGCGTCGCCCGCCTTCGCCGGCGCGGCCTCCGCCTTCGCGGCCTTCTTCGCCGGGTCCTGCCACAGGTCGGCGGCGTCGGCCTTGAACCGGAGCGCCGCGTTCGGGACGCGAAGGGCCGCCTGACGGGTGTCGACCGGGACGAGGACGTTGGCCGTCATCCCCGGCCGGAGCTTCAGGTCCGGGTTCGGGACGTCGAGCATCACGGGATAGGTCACCACGTTCTGGACCGTCTGCGGCGAGAGGCGCACCTGCGACACGCTGGCCTTGAAGGTGGTGTCCGGGAAGGCGTCGACGGTGAAGCTCGCGACCTGCCCGACCCGGATCCGGCCGACGTCCGACTCGTCGATGTTCGTCAGGACCTGCATCTTCGTCAGGTCCTGGGCGATCGTGAAGAGCGTGGGGGCCTGGAACGAGGCCGCCACGGTCTGGCCGAGGTCGTAGGCCCGCGTCACGACGACGCCGTCGATCGGCGACGTGATCTTCGTGTAGGACAGATTCGTCTCCGCCTGCTTCAGCGCCGCCTGCGACTGGGCGACGGAGGCAGCCGCGGCGTCACGGTTCGTCTGCGCGGCGTCGAGGTCCGACGGGGCCAGGAGCTGCTGCTTGTAGAGGTTCTTCGAGCGGGTCAGCGAGAGTTCCGAGTTCCGGAGCTCGACCTTGGCCTTCTCGAGGTCGGCCCGCCGCTGCTCGACGGACTGCAGGAACGGGGTCGGGTCGAGCTCCGCGAGGAGCTGACCCTTCTTCACCTGCGAGTTGAAGTCGGCGTGCAGCCTCGCGATGATGCCCGAGACCTGGCTGCCGACGTTGACGGTCGTGACGGCCGAGAGGGTGCCGGTCGCCGTCACGTTCGCCGTGACGTCTCCCCGGTCCACCTTCCCCCAGCGGAACTTGGCCTCCGTCCCGTTGCCGCGCTTCGAATAGAGGAGGGCGCCGGCGGCGGCGAGGACGAGGAGGGCGGCGAGGACGGCGATGGCTTTCTTCATGAACGCACCACATTCATCAGACGTTCGAGGGCGAATCCGGTTGACATGTCTTCCTTCATCTTTCGTCAGAAGCGGAGTCCGAGCCCGAGCCGGAGGGCGTCCCCGGAGACCAGCCGTCCCGGTTCCGGGAGCCGGCGGGCGAGGTACTCGATCGTCGCCTCGATCCCCTTGACGGGGGTCCAGACGACGGCGGGCTGGAGGAGCGACTCGCTGACCTCCGCCCCGAGGTACGACCACCGGCACCAGATGAGCCGGAACGTGAGGGTCGGGAACTCCAGGCGGAACTCCACGAGCCCCGCCCGCCCGTCATCATAGGCGAGGAAGAGACGTTCCCCGGGCGAACGGCGCTCCCCCTCGCGGAAGAAGTACTGCCCCGAGATGAGGAGCGGCCCGGCGGTCAGCGTCAGGTCGATCGCGGCGTCGTTCAGCCGGAAGGCCGGGCGAGCGTCGTCGTACCAGACCCTGAGCGACGAGCCGGAGAGCCCGCCGCGCAGGGTGAGGAGCCCCTTGTAGACGAGGTAGGTGACGCGGGCCGAGGCCCCTTCCCCCATCTTCGCGCCCGGGTCCGACCAGACGCCCCGTCCCGTCTCCTCCCACGAGCCCGCCTTCTCCCCGAGCCCCTCCCAGAAGACCGCCCACGTCAGGCTGTCGACGCCGATCCGCGTCTCCCCCGTCACGCCGGCGCCCCAGATCGGGTTTCGCGTGACGCCGTTGTCGGAGAAGAGGGTTCCGGCGAACGTGTCGTCGGCGAGGCCGAAGAAGCGGTCGCTCTTCCCGGCCCGGACGTCGCCGGCCGGCGTCGCGGCCCAGGCGTAGCCTTCCTGCAGCCAGATGTCGGTGCCGTAGTAGGGACGGAACCCGTCGGGCGTTCCCCGGACGTCGGCGCGCGCCCCGAACCCCGGCGGGGTCCACGAGCCGACGACCGACGCGTACCAGAGGCCGGCCTTCGCCTCGCCCCCCGAGAGGGGGATGAAGCCCGTGCCGATGGCCGCGAACTCGACCCGGGGCGCGATCGGCGGAGGGGGCGGCGCCTCGCCTTCGGGACGGGCGGCGGCCGGTAGCGCGGCAAGGAGGACGAGCGCCAGTCGGCGCGCAGGCGAGGGCCTCAAGGCGGCCCGTATGATACGGACCGCCCCGGAAAATGTTGCCTCCGGGACGCCCGCCCCGATGAAGCTCGACGTCGACATCCCGTGCGAGACGCGGACGCTCCCGAACGGCCTCACGGTCGTCGTGGCGCCGCAGCCCGGCCTGCCGGTGGTCACCGTCGCGGTGACCTACGACGTCGGGAGCCGCGTCGAGCCCGAAGGGAAGACCGGGTTCGCCCACCTCTTCGAGCACCTGATGTTCGAGGGGTCCGAGAACGTCCCGAAGGGAGAGCACTTCCGCCTCGTGGCCGACGCGGGCGGGACGATGAACGGCACGACCTCGGAGGACCGGACGAACTACTTCGAGACGCTTCCCGCCGAGTGCCTCGACCTCGCCCTCTTCCTCGAGGCGGACCGGATGCGGGCCCTCGTCCTGACGGAGGAGAAGCTCGCGAACCAGCGGGAGGCCGTGAAGGAGGAGAAGCGGCTCCGGGTGGACAACCAGCCCTACGCCCCCTCCTTCGAGACGGCCGACGCCCTCGCGTACGACGCCTTCGCCTACCGGCACCCCGTGATCGGCTCCATGGACGACCTCGATCGCGCCACCCTGGAGGACGCGCGCGACTTCTACGGCCGCTACTACGCGCCGGGGAACGCCCTCCTCTGCCTGGCGGGGGACGTCGAGGCCGGGGACGCCTTCGCCCGTGCGGCCTCGGCGTTCGGCCCGGTGCCGCCACGCGGGCCGCCGCTCCCCTTCTCGGTCGACGAGCCGGCTCCGCGGGACGAGCGGCGCGCCGCCGTCCGCGACCCCCACGCCGCGCTCCCGGCCCTTCACGTCAACGCGAAGGGTCCGGCGCGGCGCGAGAGCGACGCCCTCGCCCTTCTCTACGCCGAGAAGATCCTCGGCGGCGGCGAGAGCGGGACGCTCTGGCGGCGGCTCGTCAAGGACGAGGAGAAGGCCCTCTCGCTCTCCATCCAGTTCGACGAGCGGCGCGGGCCGTCGCTCTTCCGGGTCTTCGCCGTCGCCCGACCCGGCGTCCCGCACGCCGTCCTCGAGGCCGGGATCCGGGAGGGGCTCTCGCGCCTCGCGGACGCCGGGCCAACGCCGGCCGAGATGGAGCGGGCCCGCCGGCAGCTCGCGGCCGACATGGTCCGCTCGACGCAGACCACGCAGGCCGTGGCGTTCCTCCTGTCGGAATACGGGCTCTACGACGCGGACGCCGGCCTCTGGCGGGAGGACTTCGAGCGGATCCTCTCCGTGGACGCCGCCGGCGTCCGCGACGCCGCGGCCCGGACCTTCGACCGTCCGCGGATCTCCGTCGTCGAGGTCCACCCCGGGGAGACGGCGTGAGGGCCTCGCCGCCGCCCCCCGGACCGCCGCGCCCCTTCGCGCCGCCCCCCTTCCTCGAGGCGCGGGTCGGTCCGGGGATGACGGCGCGGGCCGCGCGGTGGGGCAAGCGCCCTCTCGTCGCCGTCGCCGTCGTCTTCCCGGGAGCCGGGTGCGCCTCGGACCCGGCGGGCCTCGAAGGACTGGCCGACCTGACGGCGGACTCGTTTCTCGGGGGGACGCGCCGCCGGACCGCCCGCCAGCTGGCCACGGCGATCGACGACCTCGCCGCGATCCTCGAGATCTCGGCCGGGAGCGACTCGTCCGTGGCGCGCCTCTTCGTCCTCGAGAGCGACCTCGACGCCGGGCTCGCCCTTCTCGCGGAGGTCCTGACGGAGGCGGCCTTTCCCGGGGACGAGTTCGAGAAGAGCCGCCGGCGGCTGATCGACACGCTCACCGAGCAGCGCTCCGAGCCCGACTTCCTCGCGCGCGAGAGGCTCCTCGACCGCCTCTACCCGGGCCACCCCTACGGCCGGCTGACGCCGACCGAGCGGGGGCTCGCGGCGTTC
>DAOMFB010000313.1:0-4034 GCA_035429585.1 Thermoanaerobaculia bacterium | reverse complement strand
CGCGAGGCCCCGGTACGAGAGGGCGATCCGGCCGCTCCGGCTGTGGCAGCCGAAACACCGGTCGTCCCCCACGCGCGAATCGACGGGCGGGTGGGGCCGGCGGGCCTCCGTCCCGCTTCGGGGCGGGACGTGGCAGGCGGCGCAGCCGGACCCGTTTCCCCGGATCGCGTCGTCGCGGTTCGCTCGGCGCGTGGCGAGATGGCAGCCGCCGCAGAGCTTCCGGAGGTGGGACTCGGCCGGCGTCGGGCGTGCGGCGGCCAGGACGTCCGACATCGTCGCCGTCCCGTCCGGCAACGGGATCTCCCCGAAGGTCCAGCGGTCCACCGCCACGATGCCGCTCGCGCGGACCATCGGCGACGTCGCGAGGCGCGCCGCTTCGCGCGGATGGCAGCCCTCGCGGCCGCACGTCGAGGCGACCGTGTCGAGCGCGCCCGGCTCGCGCTCCATTCCGGCGTGCGCGCGGTCCTTTCCGAACGCGAGCGGGTTCCCGAGATGACATGAGGCACAGCCGAGCGCCGCGCGGGCGTGGGCGCCCCCGGGGTCCTCGTCGGGACGGACGTGGCAGGCGACGCACTGCTCCGTCCGGCCGCCGGCCCGATCGGGCCCCGACCCGATCTCCCGCGCCCGACGGGCCTCCCGTCCCCCGGCCACGAGAAGACCGAGGGCGGCCGCGAGGAGGGCCGTGACGAAGGAGAGCGTACGGAACATCTCAGCCGCGGGAGAGAAGCAGGATCCGGACCGTGAAGAGAAGGTAGAGGCCGGCCCAGAGAGCGGCGAGCGCCACGAGAGCCGACCGCCGGCGTCCCTCCGCGTGCCGGACGGCGCCGAGGACGAGGACGAGCCCGAGCGGCCCCGCCCAGCCCGCCGCCGCCGGAAGGTCGAGGAGCGCCCCCTGCAGGCCGAGGAGATACCAGGGACCGAGAAGGAGGTGTCCCGAAGCCGTGCCCGGCGGGGGGCCGAGGGCGACCGGGATCGCGCCGGCGAGCGCCATCGACGCGAGCGCCGCGAGCGCTGCCGACCGCACGTCCGGGACGAGCCGCAGCCCGTGCTCCGCCGTCGCCAGCCAGAGGAGGAGCGTGAAGGTCCCGGCGTGATGCAGCGCCGCGGCGGAGAGGTCGCCCGGCGCTCCGAGGAGGAAGCGGGCGATCTCCGTCCCGAGGACCGGAACGGCCTCGAGGATCCGGCGCCAGATCGCAAGGGCCGCCACGGCTCCGGCGTCTCCCCGGAGGACGAAGCCGGAGAGAAGGGCGCCGACGCCGAGCGGGAGGAGAGCGACCGACCGCCACCAGACGCCGGCGGAGAGCTGCCTCTCCGTCCTCGCCCGGAGGGCCTCCGCGAGGTGAAGGACGGTGGCGACCAGCACGCCCCAGCTCGACCAGGCGTGGAGGGCGCGGAGGAAGAACCCCCACGGCACGCCGCCCTCGATCCGCTCGAGGCTCTCGAACGGTCGCGCCGCGGCGTAGAAGGGAACGAGCGAGATTCCCGACATCACGCTGACGGCGAGGAGGCCGAAAGCGACCCGGCCGAAGCTTCCGGACGGGAGCCGCCGTGCCGGAAGCTCCCCGGTCACGGGAGCCGGGCGATCCACGAGGTCCCTCGACGTTCCAGCGCCACGCGGGCGAGCGGCCGGCGGGCGGGGCCCTGGACGGGGTTTCCCTCCGCGTCGTACCGGCTCTGGTGGCACGGACAGAGAAAGCCGCCTCCTGCGGACGGGGCAACACGGCAGCCGAGATGGGTGCAGGCGAGCGAGACGGCCGTCGGGGCCGCCACGCTTCCCGTGATCCAGACGTCCCCGACGACGCCGCCCCCCGCCTCCGCCGCGGCCGCGACCTGTCCGGCGTCGAGCGCCGCCTCCCGCGAACGGGGAGCCGCACCCCGAAGGGCCCGGCCGAGGACCGCGAGCGAGCCGGCGGCGGCGGCGACACCCGCTCCGCGCCAGAGGTCGAGGAGGAGGTCGCGGCGCGAGCTCACGGGATCCCGAGGTCGCGCATCCGTCTCCAGAGCGTGCTTCGGGAGAGGCCGAGCGCCGCGGCCGCCCGCTGGCGGTTCCAGCGGGAACGCTCGAGAGCCGACAGGATCCTCGCCCGCTCCGGGTCGTCCGGGGGGCCCGCCCGCCGCACCGCCTCTGACGGGGGCGCCGTGGAGACCGGAGCCGGGACCGGGGACGCGGGGGGCTCGGCGCCGCCGCCGCGGATCTCCTCGGGCAGATCCTCGATCTGGATCGTCTGTCCCGAGCTGAGCGCCACGGCGTACTCGAGCGCGTTCTCCAGTTCCCGGACGTTTCCCGGCCATGCGTACCGCTCCATCGCCGCCAGCGTGTCGGGCGACAGGCGGACGGCGCGCCCGGCCCGCCCGCCGATGTGGGCGAGCAGGTGCTGCGCGATGACGCCGACGTCCTCCGGCCGCTCCCGGAGCGGCGGGATGTGAAGCGGGACGACGCGGAGGCGGTAATAGAGGTCCTCCCGGAAGCGCCCCTCGCGGATCGCATGCGTCAGGTCGCGGTTGGTGGCGGCGATGACGCGGGCCGTCATCGGGCGGGGCGCGCTCTCGCCGACCCGCTCGAACTGCCGCTCCTGGAGGACGCGGAGGAGCCTGACCTGCAGGTGGAGCGGGATGTCCCCGACCTCGTCGAGGAAGACCGTTCCCCCGCGGGCCAGGTCGAACCGTCCGGTCCGGTCGCGGACGGCGCCCGTGAAGGCCCCCTTCACGTGTCCGAACAGCTCGCTCTCGAGGAGGTCGGGCGGGAGGGCCCCGCAGTTGACGGCCACGAAGGGACCGCCGCTCTGCAGCGAATGGGAGTGGATGGCCCGGGCGAGAACTTCCTTCCCCGTCCCGCTCTCGCCTGTGATCAGGACCGTGGCCGTGCTCCGGTGCAGCGACTCGACGACGTGGACGATCCGGAGCATGGCCGGCGAGCGGGAGACGAGCCCGTGCGACGCGATCATGCTCTGGAGGAGGGCGTCCTCGTCCTCGGCCGGCCGGACGACGACGAGGTACCGCGCCCGCGGGTCACAGTGGTTCGAGACGTGGAGAGGCACGGGGGCCGCCGTCAGCGAGACGAGCCGGGCCGCGGCGACGCCGCAGCGGAGAACGGCTCGCCGGCCCTCCTCGCGTCTGCCGTCGGTGAGGGACTCGCGGAGCGTGTCGGACGGGCCGAACAGCTTCGCGCCGACGAGCTCCTCGATGGGGCGGCCCAGGACGGCGTCCACCATGCCGGCGCCCGCGATCTCGTCCAGCGTGTGGCTGGCACGCAGGATCCGGAAGTCGACGTCGAGGACGATCAGGGCCCGCCCGAGGGCCTCGAAGACGGTCTCCAGCGGGCCGAACCCGGTGCCTTGCTGGGTCGTCGGCTCAGCGGGCGTCGCTGCGGCCTCCCGAACGCTCTCCGTACCAAGTGCCCTCACGGAAAGTATCTCATCACCGATCCGGCCGACCGGGACCGGTTCGCTCGAGAAGGGATCTCCGTCTGGTCGGCGCTATATCCTCCAGCCGATTCCGGAGGAGGGAAAGGTGAATCGATCCGTCGTCCGTCCCGCCGCCGCGCTCACCGCGGCTCTCGCCCTGCTTTCCATCGTTCCGCTCCGCGCGGAGGAGGCGCCGCCCTACCAGACCGACTTTCCGGCCGACGAGTTCCGCGCCCGCTGGGAGCGGGTCTTCGACCGGATCGGCGACAAGGCGGTGGCGGTCGTCGCCGGCGCGCCGCTCGCCGGCGGCTTCGTCTTCCCGCGCCAGACGAACGAGTTCTACTACCTGTCGGGCGTCGAGACGCCGGGAGCGTACATCCTGCTGGACGGCCGGACGCATCGGGCGACCCTCTTCCTTCCGCCGCGGAACGCCCGGCTCGAGGCCTCCGAGGGGAGGGTCCTCTCGGCGGACGATTCCGACCTCGTCCGGAAGTTTACGGGGGGCGACGCCGTCGAGGGCGCCCCGCCGCTCGACCCAGGTCCCGGCGCGCGCGAGGAGGGGGTGGTGGACGAAGAAGGCGAACAGGGCGAAGCCGAAACCGCCTCCTATCGCCCAGACGGCGACGGCGG
>DAOMFB010000312.1:0-4034 GCA_035429585.1 Thermoanaerobaculia bacterium | reverse complement strand
CGTGACGGCCGCCGCCGCGACGGCCGGGGCCCAGCGGACCCGGGCCCCCGGGAGGATCCGGTAGAGGAGGACGAGGAGCGCCGCCGAGGAGAGGAGGCCGAGGGACCGGAACTCCGTGAAGGAGGCGCCCGACTCGAGGAGGAACGACGTGAAGACGCCGACCGCCACCGGGCCGAGGACCGTCACGCCGATCGCCACGCCGAGGCGGACGAGGAGGGGGCGGGGGTGGACGGTCGTGCCCCAGACGCTCTTGGCGGCGCCCTCGATCTGGAAGAAGGTCCGGACCGAGGCGGCGAGGAAGAAGAGGGAGGCCGTCCCGGTGAGGGTGGTGGCCTGGTGCGCGAACGCCTGGATGGCGTCGAGGACGTCGCGGCCGGCCCCGGGGACGACCCAGCGGATCACCCGGTAGAGGCCGGCGCCGGTCGTCCCGAAGACGGCGGAGGTCAGGAACGTGACCGCGGCCATGAGGGGCACGATGGTCAGGAGGGACGCGTACGCGAGCGAGGCGGCGAGGTCGAAGCCCCGGGCGTCCAGGAAGCGGCGGACGGCCCCGCGGAGGACGACGCGCGACAGGTCGAGCCCGTCCCGGAAGGACGTCATTTCCCCTCATCCTAGCCCCGGTCCGGCTTCGCCCCCCCGCGCCGGGTGTGAGAACATTCCGGGCGGGTCGACAGGAGGTTCTTCCATGGGCGACACCCCGAATCTCGAGAACGCCGCCAGGACCGTCGAGGAGAAGATCGATGCGACCCGCGAGTCGCTCGGCGACCGGAGCGGCCGCCTGAAGGCGCGGCTCGGCGACGTCGCGGACGACGTGAAGCAGAAGGCCCGCGACCTGCGCGACAAGATCGCCGACACGTCCTGGGACGACGTCGTCGACAAGACGTCGAACTTCGTCCGGGACCACCCGGGCAAGGCGCTCGGCATCGCGCTCGCCACCGGCTTCGTCCTCGGGCTGCTCTTCCGGCGGAGAGACGACTGATGTCGGCCTCCGAGATCCGGCCGCCGGCGCCGCACGGGGCGTCGCCCGACGGGCCGGTGGGCGGGGCGACCGGCGCCTTCGAGTTCCTGCCGAAGGACTTCGACTGGAAGGGGAGCGCGCTGGCCACCGTCCGTCGGTACCCGCTCCCCTGCCTTCTGGGCGCCGCCGCCGTCGGCTTCTGGCTCGGCCGGACGCGGGGCCGGGCGATCGCGGGCGCGGCAGCCGGCGCTCTGGCGAACCTCGCCGTCCGCCAGATCGCGAGCGCCGTCGAGACCGGCGAGTTCTGACGCGCGGCCGGCGCCGCCGCGTCCTCCCGCGCCCCGGGGGCGTCGTAGACTGGCGGCATGGAGCGCGTGACGCGCACGCACCCGTCGATCCTGGTCTTCGCGTCGTCGGCGGGGTGAGCGTGCAAGCTGGGTCGGTCTGACCTTTCGAGCCTCCTGAAGGACCTGCCGCGGGTCTCGGACCCGCGCGCTCTCGTCGGCTTCGACACGTCCGACGACGCGGCGGTCTTCCGCCTCGGCGCGGCGGGGGACCCCGAGGCCGAGACGATCGTCGCGACGACGGACTTCATCACGCCCGTGGTCGAGTCGCCGTTCGACTTCGGCCGGATCGCCGCGGCGAACGCGCTCTCCGACGTCTACGCCATGGGAGCCGAGCCGCTCTTCGCGCTGAACGTGGCCGGCTTTCCGGCGGCGGCGCTCCCGCTCGAGGTGCTCGGGGAGATCCTGAAGGGAGGCGCAGCGGCGGCCGCCGAGGCCGGGATCGCGGTTCTCGGCGGCCACTCCACGGACTTCGACGTGCCGGTCTACGGGATGGCCGTGACGGGGCGCGCGCCGGCCTCGCGGATCCGGCGGAACGTCGGCGCGCGCCCGGGCGACGCCCTCGTCCTGACGAAGCCGCTCGGGACGGGGATCGTGACGGTGGCTCTCCGGGCGCGGGCGCTCGCGGAGAAGGACGGCCGGGCGGTGCGCGAGGAGACCCTGCCGACCGCGGCCGAGGCGGCGGCGGCGGTCGCCTCGATGGTGCGGCTGAACCGCGACGCGTCGCGCGTGGCCGCCGGCTTCCGGGTCTCCGCCGGAACCGACGTGTCCGGCTTCGGGCTGCTCGGGCACCTCGCCGAGATGCTGTCGGCGGACGCCCTCGCGGCCGAGCTCTCCCTCTCCGCGATCCCTCTCCTGCCGGGAGCGCGGCGACTCCTCGGCCACGGGCGCGTGCCCGGCGGGACGAAGAGGAACCTCGCGGCGGCGGCCGGGTCGGTGGAGGTGGCCGGCGTCCGCGAGGAGGATCTCGCGCTCCTCGCGGACGCTCAGACCTCCGGCGGGCTCCTCCTCTCCCTGCCCGAGGCCGAGGCCGGCCGTCTCGTGGCGGCGCTCCACGGGGCCGGCGACGTCGCCGCGGCCCGGATCGGGTGCATTCTTCCGGCGGGAGGGCGTCCGGCGGGGACGATCCGCATCATTCCCTGAAGGAGAGACGACGATGACGAAGGACGAAGAGCCCTGGGTGCTCGCGAAGGCGGTCGCCAACGAGGCGGACGGCGCATTCGTCGCCGGCTTCCTCGAGGCGCACGGCGTTCCGGCCCGCGTCGTGGACGAAGGCTTCAACCTGACGCCGATTCCGAATGAACGCTGGGAGTTCGCCGTCGTCGTGCCGGAATCGCGGCTCTCCGAGGCGCAGGAGGCGCTCTCCCGCCGCGAGGCGGAATTCCCGGCGGCGGAGGGGGACGCCGACGCCGTCCTGACCGATGACGGCCCGGCCCACGTCGACCCGGACGCCCCGGATGGCGGTCCGGGCCCGGACAGATAGAATCCGCGCCGGGTTGCCGGGAATGTTGCCGGAGAAGATCGGCCGCTACGAGATTCTTCGCGTCCTCGGGAAGGGCGCGATGGGGCTCGTCTACCTCGCGCGCGACCCGCAGATCGAGCGCGAGCTGGCGCTCAAGACGATCCGGTTCGACCAGGCCGAGGGGAGCTTCAACCCCGACGAGGCGAAGGCGCGGTTCCTGAAGGAGGCGAAGATCTCGGGCCGCCTCCAGCACCCGCACATCGTGACGATCTTCGACGTCGGCGAGGACGGCGGAATGCTCTACCTCGCGATGGAGTACGTGCCGGGCGGGAGCTTCTCGCAGCGCCTCGCCGACCCCGACTCCCTCTCCCTGTACGACCGCGTCCGCGTGGTCGCGGAGGTCGCCGAGGCGCTCGGACACGCCCACGAGCGCGGCGTGCTCCACCGGGACGTCAAGCCGGCCAACATCCTCCTGACGCCGCACCTCGACGCGAAGGTCACCGACTTCGGCATCGGGAAGCTGCTCGCCGGCGACTCGGATCTGACCTCCACCGGCCAGATGGTCGGCTCTCCCGCGTACATGTCGCCCGAGCAGATCAAGGGCGACAAGCTCGACGCGCGGACCGACATCTTCTCGCTCGGCGTCGTCCTCTACCAGGCGATCACCCTCCGGAAGCCGTTCCCGGCCGACACGCTCACGACGCTCGTCTACCAGATCCTGCACGAGGAGCCGCCGGACCCGTCGGCGATCCGGGCGGACCTGCCGCCGGAGTACTCGCCGATCGTGAGGAAATGCCTCGCGAAGAAGCGGGAGGACCGCTACACGACGGCGACCGAGCTGGCGAGCGAGCTGCGCGCGGCGCTCGGCGACGCGCCGGTGACGCGGACGAGCGGGCTCGCCGCCAGCCGGGTGGAGGCGATCCGGACGGCGGCCGGCGTGCCCGAGACGCCCACGCAGGCCACGGCCGCCGTGGACCCGGAATCCCCGACGATCACGACCGGCCGCCGGATGGGGGAGGCCGCCCGGCAGGTGGAGGCCGAGGAGGCGAAGAAGGCCGGGAAGGCCGCAGCGGCCCCGGCCGGCGGGAAGAAGAAGGCCGGGCTTCCGGCCAAGGCTCTCGTCGGCGTCGCCGCGGCGGTGATCCTCATCGTCGCCGTCTTCGCCCTGCGCCGGTCGGGCTCGCGCGAGGCAGAGAAGGCTCCGGACGCCGCGGCGCCGGCGGCCAGCGCGGCCGCTCCGGCCAAATCCTCGCCGGCAGGGTCGCCGACC
>DAOMFB010000311.1:0-4035 GCA_035429585.1 Thermoanaerobaculia bacterium | reverse complement strand
CTCGAGGAGCGCTCCGAGGTCGACCCCCTCTCCCGGCCCCGGGAGGCTCTCGACCCGGACCCCCCCGGTCCGGAACGGGACGAGCCGGGGATCGTCGGGAGGCGCCGCCGTGACCAGCCACGCCTCGCCGGGACCGGAGGCGAAAACGCGCGCCGAGGGCGCCACGCGGAGGGCTCCGTCGAGGACGAGCCGCCGGTGAGGCACGATGGAGCGGTTCAGCCCGAGCCGGCGGGTCAGGAGGGGGTCGTCCGCGAGGACCGTCCCCGCCCCGACGAGGACGGCGTCGTGCTCCTCCCTGAGGCGGAGGGCGTCCGTCCGCGCCTCCTCCCCCGTGATCCACTTCGACGCCCCGCCGGGCGTCGCGATCCGCCCATCCAGCGACGCGGCCCACTTGAGATGGACGAACGGGCGCCGCTCCCTCTCCGAGAGGAGGAAGGTCTCGTTCAGCCGCGCGGCCGCCTCCGCCGAGGCGCCGACGTCCACCTCGATGCCGTGTTCCCGCAGCCGGCCCACGCCGCGCCCCGCCGTCCGGAGGTCCGGGTCCTCGAGCGAGCAGACGACGCGCCGGATCCCCGCGGCGATGAGGGCCTCGGTGCAGGGCGGGGTCCGGCCGTAGCTGGCACACGGCTCGAGGTTCACGAGGAGGGTCGCCCCGCGGGCCCGTGCCCCGGCGGCCCGGAGCGCCTCCACCTCGGCGTGGGAGCTCCCGGCACGGTCGTGGAAGCCCTCCCCCACGACCGTTCCGCCTTCGTCGACGAGGAGCGCCCCGACGCGCGGGTTCGGGGAGGTCGAGTAGCGGCCTCGGGCCGCCAGCTCCAGCACCCGGGCCCAGAGCGCTTCCGGGTCAGTCATCGACGAGGGCCCGCGCGAACGCGGCCGGATCGAAGTCGAGGAGGTCCTCCACGGCCTCGCCGACGCCCACGTACCGGACCGGGAGCTTCAGCTCCCGGACGATCGGAAGGATGACGCCTCCCTTGGCCGTCCCGTCCATCTTGGTCAGGACGAGCGCCGTGACGCCGGCGGACTTCGCGAACTCGCGCGCCTGCGCGAGGCCGTTCAGGCCGGTCACCGCGTCCAGGACGAGGAGGACCTCGTGGGGCGCCCCCGGGATCTCGCGCGCCGCGATCCGCCGGATCTTCGACAGCTCCTCCATCAGGTTGTGCTTCGTGTGGAGCCTTCCGGCCGTGTCGACGAGGAGGACGTCGGCCTTCCGGCTCTTCGCCGCGGAGCAGGCGTCGTGGACCACGGCGGCCGGGTCCGCGCCCGGGCGGTGCGACACGAGGGGAGCCCCGATCCGTCCCGCCCAGATCGCGAGCTGTTCGATCGCCGCGGCCCGGAAGGTGTCCGCCGCGCCGAAGACCACCGACTTCCCCGCGGCGGCGGCCCGGGCCCCCAGCTTCGCCGCCGTCGTGGTCTTCCCGGTGCCGTTCACCCCGACGACGAGGACGACGCGCGGCATCCCCGGCGGGGTCGCGACCTCCGAACCGGCCACGTCGAGCCGGCGGGCGATCTCCTCCCTGAGGACGTCCCGCACCACGTCGCCCTGCTCCGAGCCGCGACGTCCGGCCTCCTCCCGCACGGCGGCCACGAGCTCCCGCGCCGTCGCCGGCCCCACGTCCGCCAGGAGGAGCCCCTCCTCGAGGGCCTCGAGCGCCTTCGGGTCCGGCGAGAACGCGCCCTTGACCGCCTCGCCCACGCGGGCGATCAGCTCCGTGTGGGTCATGAAGAGGCCGCGCTTCAGGCGCGCGAAGAGGGACGGGGCGTCGGCCATCCGGTCCAGCGTATCAGGCGGCTCTTGTCAGCCGATCTCGCGGGCCAGCTCTTCGCGCGCCTCCTCGAGCCGGGCGCGGGCGTAGGACGGCAGCCCCCCGGCGTCGAAGACGACCAGGAGGAAGTAGCCCTCCTTCACCTGGGCCGAGAGGACCCGCTGGTTCGAGAAGTCGAGCGAGAGGTCCCGGACCTCGCCGAGGCCTGCCCGGTCCGAGGCCCGCCCGAGCTCGCCGAGCCAGACCGACTGGAGCGCTCCGAGGACGTCGGTGACGGCCGGGTCCCCGGCCTGCGCCACCGTCTGGCCCTGGGGGTCGATGAAGGCGGCGCCGCGCGCGCCCGGGGCCGAGAGGAGGCCCTCGAGAATGTCGCGAAAGCTCATTTCGGATCTCCCGGCCGGCGCTGCTCGGCGTCGAGGAACCGCCGGGCGCGCCTCCCGTCGTCGCTCTCGGGCGCCCCGGTGGCCGCCCGCTCCATGTACTTCACGGCGAGGTCCCGGCGCCCGACCGCCAGGAGGCAGAGCGCGGCGTTGTAGTTGGCGGTGGCGTCCTTCGGGTCTTCCTTCAGGTAGGTCAGGAAGTCGTCCAACGCGTCGTGGAAGTTCTCCTCCTTGACGCGGACCAGGCCCCGCTCCCGGTAGGCCCGCAGCATGCCGGGGTTGTCCGCCACGGAGAGGGAGAAGTTCCGCTCGGCGTCGGGCCACTGCGACCGCTTCCTAGAGACGAGGCCCAGGTTGAAGTAGGCGTTGGCCCGGTCCGTGGACGCCGGGCTGTCGAGGACGGCCTGGAAGTCCCGCTCCGCGTCGTCGAGCCGGTTCGCCTCGAGGTACGTCACGCCCCGGTTGTTGCGGGCCTCGAGGAAGTCCGGATTAAGCATGAGCGCGTCGGAGAACGCCTTCTCGGCCCCCTTGTAGTCCTTCTTGTAGAGGAGGGCGAGGCCGAGGGCGTTCGACACGTTCGGGTCGCGGGGGCTGCTGGCGCGGGCGCGCTGCAGGAGCGCGATGGCCTCGTCCGTGCGCCCTTCGCGGAGAAGGGTCAGGCCGGTCCGGTAGTCCACCAGGTCCGCGAGGACCGGGTTCTCCGCCGGCGGCTTCTCCATCTTCGGATTGCAGGCCGGAGCCAGGATGACCGCGCCCGCCAGGAGCAGCGCACGCCCTCTCATGCGGAGACCTTCATGGACACCTCTTCGCCCAGGAACTCGAGATCGCCTCCGGCGAACGCCTTCTCCAGCGCCGCGGTGACCGCGGGATCGAACGAGCGGCCGGCGAAGCCCTGGATTCGCTCGATGACGTACGGAAGGGGCATCGCCTTCTGGTAGGGCCGGGTCGTCGTCATCGCGTCGAAGGTGTCGGCCACGGCCACGATCCGCGCGATCCGCGGGATCTCCGTCTCCTTCAGCCCGTCCGGATACCCGCCTCCCGCCCACTTCTCGTGGTGGTTCCGGATCCCGGGGACGACCTCCTTCAGCTGGGGGATCTGCCCCATGATGAGGGCCCCCTTCGCGGGGTGCGACTTCATCACCTCGAACTCATCGCTCGTGAGGGCCGTCGGCTTGCGCAGGATCCGGTCGTCGATCCCGATCTTCCCCACGTCGTGGAGGAGCGCCGCCAGGCGCACCGCCCGGATCTCCTCCGGCGTCATGTCCATGTGGCGGGCGATGACGACCGCGTAGCGTGCCACGCGCTCGGAGTGGCCCCGCGTGTAGGGGTCCTTGGCGTCGATCGCGGCGGCCAGCGTCCGGATCGAGTTGATGAAGAGCTCCTGGTTCTCGCGGGCCGCGAGGCGGAGCTTCTCGACCGACTTCTCGATGGAGTCCGACATCGAGTTGAAGGTCTCCGACAGCTGCGCCAGCTCGTAGACGCCCCGGACCGGAACCCGCTGCTTGAAGTGCCCTTCGGCCACCGAGCGGACCTTCTCGACGAGGTCCAGGACCGGCCGCGAGAGGAGCCGGGCCACCAGGAGGGCGACGACGCCGACGAGGACGAGGGCCAGGAGCGCCGCCGACGTGGAGATCTGCGCCATCTGGGCGACGGCGGCGAAGGCGGTCTTCTCCTCCGTCTCCACGATGACGCCCCAGTCCGTCGGCGGGGGCACGGTGGCCAGCGTCCCGAGGACGCGCCGCGCCGTCTTCCCCTCGCCCCGTTGGTAGCTCTTCGTGAGGCGGACCGGCTGGGCCATGAACTCCCGGACGAGGTCGATCCGCGAGAGGTCCGCCGTCGGGAACGCCGACGGGTCGCTCGAGAAGAGGAGCTGCCCCTTCCGGTCGACG
>DAOMFB010000310.1:0-4041 GCA_035429585.1 Thermoanaerobaculia bacterium | reverse complement strand
GGTCCTCCATCGCGTCCTCGATCTCCTCGACGAAGCGGCCGCGCTCGTAAGGGCCGGGGTACCCCTCCGCGGTCAGGACGACGCAGGCCGTCGCCTCGCGCCGCCACGCGATCACTCCCGCGTCCTCGAGCCGCCCCCGCGCCGCGGCCACGAGGAAGGGAATGAGGTCGCTCTCGAGCCGGAGGAGGATCGACTGCGTCTCCGGGTCTCCGAAGCGGACGTTGTACTCGAGGACGTGCGGCGTCAGGCCGTTCTCGAGCATGAGGCCGGCGTAGAGGACCCCGCGGAACGGGCGTCCCTCGGCCGCCATCCCCTTCAGCGTCGGGTGGACGATGTAGGTCAGGACGTCGGCCGACGTGGCGGCGTCGAGGACGACGGACGGGGAGTGCGACCCCATGCCGCCCGTGTTCGGGCCGCGGTCGCCGTCGAAGACCTTCTTGTAGTCCTTCGTCGTCGCGAGGGGGACGGCCAGGGTCCCGTCGCAGATGCAGAGGAAGCTGACCTCCTCGCCCGCTACGAAGCGCTCCACGAGGAGCCGGTCGCCGGCCGACCCGAAGACCCGCTCCTCGAAGAAGAGCCGGAGCGCCTTGTCGGCCTCCTCGCGCGTCGTGACGATGACGACGCCCTTCCCCGCCGCCAGCCCGTCCGCCTTGAAGACGCAGGGGAGGCCCACCTTCTTCACGGCGGCCTCGGCCTCGGCCCGCGTCCGGCAGGTCTCGGCGACCGGCGTCGGGATGCCGTACTTCTGCATGAAGGACTTCGAGAAGACCTTGGAGCCCTCGAGCTCGGCCGCGAGGCGGTTCGGGCCGAAGGCGAGGAGACCGCGGCCGGTCAGCTCGTCCACGAGGCCGAGGGTGAGCGGGAGCTCCGGGCCGACCACCGTCAGGTCGATCGACATCGACTCGGCGAAGTCGGCCAGCTCCACGACGTCCTCGACGCCGATCGGGACGCACGTGGCCTTCTCGGCGATGCCGGGGTTCCCGGGGGCGCAGAAGATCTCCGTCGCCTCGGGAGACTGGGCGAGCTTCCAGACGAGGGCATGCTCGCGCCCGCCGGAGCCGACCACGAGGATCCGCATGGCCGGTCCATCATAAGTCACTCGGCGGATTCCGCTTGAACGGCCCCCCACGGGCTCCGGCGGCCCGGTGGAATCCCCTTGAAAAGGCCCCCGGGTGGGCTTAGGCTTGGACCCGACACTACAGGTCGAGATGTCTCTGCACGTCTTCGCCCCGCCTTCGACCCGCCCGGAGGGGACCCCGTGAGCCTCGTCCCGGCACCGGGTCCCGACGCGGCCCGCCAGGCCGCGGAGGAGGCGCGCGCCCGCGGCGCCGCCCTCGTCGCCGAGGGGAAGGTCCACGAGGCGCTCTCCCACCTCGACCGGGCCCTGTCGCTCGCCCGCGAGACGGGCGACGACGCGTTCGTCGACTGGATCTTCGCCTCCCGGGCCTCGGTGGCCGTGGACCTCGGGGCGTCCGACGCCGACCTCCTCGAGCTGAAGCAGATCCTCCTGCGGCGAACCGATCCGCCGACGGCCTTCCGCGTGGCCTACGCGCTGGCCGTCGCCTTCGACCTCCGCCGCGACGCCCGCAAGGCGCTCTTCTACGCCCGGATCGCGCAGCGCCACGCCGAGGAGCTCGGCGATCCCGCGTACCTCGCCTCGACGGCGAACCACCTCGGGGCCGTCCTCCTCGCCTCGAGCCGGTTCGAGGAGGCCGAGGAGGCGCTTCGGGAGGCCCTCGCGTGGAACGCGAAGGAGGCGGGGGAGTCGGAGGTCTGGAGGGCGCAGGCCAAGGACAACCTCGGCTACTGCCTCATCGCCCTCGACCGCGTCGACGAGGGGATGACGCTCGTCCACGAGGCGCTCGAAGCGCTCCGCCGGCGGGGCGCCGAGGCCCACCTCGTCTACCCCCTGATGGACCTCTGCTTCGCCTACCTGAAGACCGACCGGTACCTCGAGGCCCGGTTCTTCGGGGAGGCGGCTCTCGAGAAGCTGGAGTCGACGGGACCGACCGGCGATCTCTCGGTGGAGAAGAACCTCCTCTACCTGCTCGGCGAGGCGTGCCACCTCGCCGGCGACGAGGAGGAGGCGGAGACCTACTTCGCCCGCCTCGCCCGCCACTACCCCGATTTCAAGAACCTCCGGACGTACCTCGAGGTCTTCGACCTCCGGAACGTCATCAACCTGAGGACCTGACCGTGAGCGCGAACGTGCACCGCCTTCTCCGCCTGGCGCCCGTCGTGGCTCTGGCGGCGGCGCTGGTCGCCGGCGCGCCGGCGGCCTCGGCCGCCTCGGCGGTCCTGTCGAAGGCCGGGACCCTCTACGAGGTCTTCCCGGCGACCTACGGCGACGTGGTGGGCGAGGCCGCGGGGACGGCCGCGGGCCTTCCCGTCCTCGCGCTCCGGATGACGCCCTCCGGGGGCGCGCCCGTGCTCCAGGTCGTCGACGGGACGGTCGACAGCGACGTCGAGGACGCCGAGTCGATCGAGTTCGAGGAGGAGACCCAGACCGTCTTTCTCGTCTTCACGAAGGAGCAGAGCCTCTTCCGCGGCGTCAACGTCGCCCTCCTGCGCGACGGCGTCTGGTCGGCCCAGCTCCTCCTTCCGACGACGGGGTTCACCCTCGGCGTGAACCCGAAGATGGCCCTCACGCGCCAGAAGTACATCGACCTCTCCGCCGGGGATGCCGGGCAGGTCGTGGAGAAGTGGCGCTCGATCGTCTCGGTCGTCTGGTGGGAGGAGGGCTCGCTGTCCCAGGCGAAGTACTCGGCCCTCTTCGTCGAGGACGGCGCCCTCAACCGCGACGCCATCCAGAGCTACAGCCTGAACGAGCTCGTCGGGACCTCCGGGCCCACGAGCACGGCGGGGCTCAGCTCGGCCAGCTACGGCTACCCGGCGATCCAGAGGAGCTACGCGGGCGACGGAAGCGTCCTCGTCTCCTTCGCGAACCTCTACACGCAGCGCCAGACGGTCGTTTCGATCGGCTTCACGGCCGGCCTCGACGCCGGCCCGGGCATGACGGGCCCGGTCGCCTACTCGCGGCACCGCCCCATCGTGCGCACGGCCGGCGAAGGGCCGCTGGCCGGCGACCGGCCGGGCACCGCGCGGAGCATCGGCACCGTCATCTCCCCGAACGGCACCTCGACCTTCTGGTGGATCGAGGGCTCCGCGATGAAGGTTCTCCCGGGGAACGCCGCGAGCGACGCCGTGCCCCTCTCGATCCCCCTCCGGCCGGACTTCCCGGTCGAGAAGGCGCTCGCCGTCGTCCGCGAGATGGCGGAGAAGGAGTAGCGCTCTCCTTCGGACGCGGCCGGAGGACGGGTTCCTCGAGAAGACCGGATTCGGGTTCCACCGCGCCCCTTCGGCCCCGAAGGGGCGTTTTCATCTGACGGCGGCGACATGACGAAGGAGATCCGCGACAGGCTGAAGGACGGCGTCCTCCTCGCCGACGGGGCGATCGGGACGCTGCTCGTCTCGCGCGGCGCGCCGCCGGAGGGGCCGCGCGCGCCCCTCTGCGTCTCGGCCCCCGACCTCGTCCGGGAGGTCCACGACGACTACGTCGCGGCCGGCGCCCAGATCCTGAAGACGAACACGTGGGACGCGAACCGGGCCAAGCTGGCGAAGTTCGACTGGGCCGACTCGCTCGAGAAGATCAACCGCGAGGGGGTCCGGCTCGCGCGGGCCGCCGCCGAGGGCGAGTACGTCCTCGTCTCCGGACAGATCGGCCCGCTCGGCCAGCTCGTGAAGCCGTACGGCCCCCTGACGAAGGCCCAGGTCCGGGAGATCTTCACCGAGCAGGCCCGGATCCTCCTCGAGGAGAAGGTCGACCTGATCGGTCTCGAGACCTTCTCCTCCGGGCTCGAGATCGCCGAGGCGATCCGGGCGGTCCGCGCCCTCTCGCCCGACGTCCCGATCCTCGCCTCGCTCACCTTCCTCGCGGACGGGAAGACGAGCTTCGGGGACGAGGCCGCCCACGCCCTCCACGCGGCCGTCGACGCCGGCGCCGACATCGTCGGGATGAACTGCACGATCGGGCCGCAGGAG
>DAOMFB010000309.1:0-4090 GCA_035429585.1 Thermoanaerobaculia bacterium | reverse complement strand
AACTGGAAGATGAACCGCGCGCCGTCGGCGGCGGAGGGCTTCCTCGCGGCCTTCCACGCGGAGCTCGCCTCGTTTCCGGCCGGGGTCGGGGTGGGCCTCGCCCCGGCCTTCCCCGCCCTCGAGCGGGTCGGCCGGGGGGCGGCCGGGACGCCGATCCTCCTCGGCGCGCAGGACGTCCACGCGGAGACGGCGGGGGCCTGGACGGGGGAGGTTTCGGCCGGGATGCTGAAGGATCTCGGCGTCCGCTTCTGCCTCGTGGGGCACAGCGAGCGCCGGCGGTACCGGAAGGAGTCGGAGGGGGAGCTCGCGAAGAAGATGACCCGCCTCGTCGAGGCGGAGATCTCCCCCGTCTACTGCGTCGGCGAGACGCTGGAGGAGCGCGAGGCGGGACGGACGGACGCCGTCCTCGCCCGGCAGCTGACGGCCTTCGACGGGCTCGCCGCGCCCCACCCCGGGCTCGTCCTCGCCTACGAGCCGGTCTGGGCGATCGGGACCGGCCGCGCCGCCACGCCGCAGATGGCCGCCGAGGCCCATCGCACCCTCCGGTCGGGGCTCGCCGCCCGCTGGGGCGCGGAGGCCGCCCGCGGGCTCCGGATCCTCTACGGCGGGTCCGTGACCGCCGGGAACTCGGCCCAGCTCTTCGCCGAGGAGGAGATCGACGGCGGCCTCGTCGGGGGGGCCTCGCTCGACCCGAAGGGATTCGCGGCCATCGTCCGGGCCGCCGCCTGAGGGCCGAACTCGCGAAAACGGCCCTTTTCGTCTATCCTTCGCGGTCCCGCCCGGCCCGTCCGGCTCTCGCGGCGGGACCGACCGGAGGACCCGAACAGATGCTCTACGTCCTGATTCCGATCTACGTCCTCGTCTGCATCTTCCTGATCCTCGTCGTCCTCCTCCAGCAGGGGAAGGGGGCGGACGTGGCGAGCGCCTTCGGCGCCTCTTCGTCGCAGACGACCTTCGGCGCGCGCGGCGCCACGACGCTCCTCGAGAAGATCACGACGTGGTCCTTCGTCGCCTTCTCGGTCCTGGCCGTGGCCATCTCGCTCCTGCAGGCCCGGCCGAAGTCCGCGGTCATCCAGTCCCAGAAGGGGGCCAAGGCGGCCCCCGCCGCGCCGGCCCCGGCCGCCCCGGCGGCTCCCGCCGTCCCGGCTCCCGCGACGAAGTAGCCTCTCTTGATTACGGGCGGGGGAGAGTTATCATCCCCGTCCCTCGCGATCGTGCCCTGGTGGCGGAATTGGTAGACGCGCACGTTTGAGGGGCGTGTGGAGCAATCCGTGCCAGTTCGAGTCTGGCCCAGGGCACCAATCATTCCGGAAAGAAGGGGGGGCGCAGCCCCCCCTTCTCGCTTCCTCCCCCGGGGAGCGTCTCAGAACTTGTCGGCGTACTCCGAGATGCCGGGGATGACGAAGCGCTGGCCGTTCAACGCCTTCACGATGCACAGGATGCAGATGACGAGGGCGCCGAGCGCGACGAGGTTGAAGAACAGAAAGAAGCCCGGGATGACGTACGCCACGATGGAGATCGCGACCCAGAGCACGAGGTAGCAGGCGGTGAGGACCAGCCCGTGCTTGGCGTGCCACTGGACCTCCTTGTCGTTCTTCTCGACGAGGAGGGGGATGAGGGCGAGCAGCCCGAGGTAGGAGAGGACGAGCATCCCCGTGTTCCGCTGCCCCGGCAGAGGCGGCGGCGGCACCGGGGGCGCGGGCGGAGCCGGGGGCTGAGGGACGCTCTCGTTCGTCATCGCAGACTCCTTTCGCTCGGCGGAGTCTACGACGGGACAGGGGGCGGCCCGTCCGTCAGCGGCGCACCGCGGCGTCCGCCACCTGGAGGCGGACCTCGCCGTTCACCGTCTCGATGGAGAGCGCCTCGCGGCCGCCGTTCACCTCGCCGCGAGCCTCCTTCGGGCCCCACTTTCCCTCGACGTTCAGCTCCGCGAACTCCGAGCGGATGCGGCCGTTGACCGTCTGGAGGCTGTAGCGGATCGAGGAGTCGCGGGCGGCGGTCACCGTGACCGACCCGTTCACCGTCTCGAGATCGGACTTGCGCGCCGTTCCGGCGAACGAGATGTCCACGGACCCGTTCACCGTGTTCGCGCGGACGGGGCCCTCCTGGCCCGAGACCTTGATCGAGCCGTTGACCGTGTTCAGGACGAGCGGGCCGCTCCGGCGCTCCGCCTGGACGCGTCCGTTCACCGTCTCGACGTGAACCGCGACGCCGGCCGGGAGCTTCAACTCGTAGCTGACCTCGGTCGAGGGCCGGCCCCACCAGGAAAAGACGCTCCACCCCGAGCTCTTCGGCAGGACCGTCTCGATGTCCACCGCCGTCGCGGTCTGACGGATCCGGATCTCCGTCTCCTTGAGCGCCTCGGCCGCACCCGACCCCTTGGCCTTCTTGACGGCGACGATGGAGAGCGTCGGGTTCTCCCACGTCTCGACGTGGACGGGGCCGTTCACGTTCTGGACGCGGACCTTCTGGACGCCGCCGAGCTCCAGGCTCTTCTCGAATCGCTCTTCGGCGTCGGCGGCGCGGGCCGCCGGAGCGGCCGTCACGAGAAGCGCGGCGAGGAGGGTCCCGAGGGTCGCAAGTCGCTGTTTTGCAGGGGGGAAGGTCTTCATGGCTCTGGCTCCCGAATGCCAGAACGAGAATCGCGCCCGAAAGGTTTCGAGCTCACGACTCGACCAGCGTCGTTCCGGCCATCCGGTCGCCCCCCCTCCGGCCCCCCTCGCGGCGGATAACCGAAAGCAGCTCAAAGAGATTCCAGCCGGGGACCAGCATCGGGAGATTCCGGATGAAGGAGGCGAGCACCCCGACCGGCCGTCCTCCTTCCCGGACCAGTCGAAGGCCGAACAGCCGCTTTCCCGGGCTCCCCCCTCCCGTGTCCCGGAGAAGGAAGAGGAGCGCGGAGAGTCCCTGCGCGGCGTAGAAGCCGGTGCCGAGGGAGGGAGGCGGGTCGGCGGTGTGGAGGAGGACGACGACCACGACGAGCGTGGAGAGGAGGAGCGGCCCCCCGGCGAGGAGGAGGAGGTCGACGCCGTAGGCGGCGGCCCGGATCCAGAGAAGCTCGGGCGGCAGGACGCCCGGGGGGAGACCGCCGTACGATGCCGCATCGTGCCGCTTCCCGGCGCCCCCCGGCGCTTCCTCTCCCGCTTCCGGACGGCCCCGAAGGTCGAGCTCCACCTTCACCTCGAGGGCTGCGTCGCGCCGGCCACCCTCGTCCGGCTCTCCGCGCGCTGGCCCCGCCCCATTTTCCCCGACCCGGCCTCCGTCCGCGCGCGGAGACGCCTCCGCGGCGACTTCCGGGAGTTCCTGGCCTTCTACCGCGACGTCTGCCGCTGCCTGACCGGGCCCGACGACTACGCGGCCGTCGCCCGCGACCTCGTCCGCCGCCTCCGCCGGGAGAGGATCCGGCACATCGAGGTCTACGTCTCCCCCGCCGTCGTCGAGAGGATCGGCCTTCCCTGGGACCCCGTCCGCGACGCCCTCGAGGCCGTCTTCGCCGGACACGAGCGCCGGGGCGGCGGCCGCATCCGCGTGCTCCTCGACTCGGTCCGCCAGTGGGGCCCGGCCGCCGCGCACCGCGTCCTCGCGCTCCACGAGCGGCGCCCCTGGCCGCGGGCCGTCGGGTTCGGGCTCGGCGGCGACGAGACGGCCGTCCCCGCCCGGGAGTACGCCGACGTCTATGCGCGTGCGCGGCGGCTCGGCCTGGCTCCGCTCGTCCACGCCGGCGAATGGGGCGGCCCGGAGTCCGTCGCCGCGGCCCTCCGCTGGCTCGCGCCGGTCCGGATCGCGCACGGGATCCGCGCCGCCGAGGATTCCGCATTAACGCGGTGGCTCGCCCGCCGCGGGGTCGCCCTCGACGTCTGTCCCTCCTCGAACGTCGCCACCGGAGCGCTCCCGTCCCTCGACGCCGTGGCGCAGCGCGTCCGCCGTCTGCTCGCGGCCGGCGTTCCGGTCTCGATCTCGACGGACGACCCCGGCCTCTTCGGCGCCACGCTGCACGGCGAGTACCGGAAGCTCGCGGCGGCCGGCCTGACGGCGCGCGAGCTGGCGCGGCTCGAGGCCGGCGGCCGCGCCCAGGACCTCAGCGCGCCAG
>DAOMFB010000308.1:0-4121 GCA_035429585.1 Thermoanaerobaculia bacterium | reverse complement strand
CCTCCGCCGGCAGGTGGCCTGGAAGTATCCCGTCTTCCTCGACCATGAGGGGAAGCATCTCGACGAGTGTGTCAAGCTCGCGAACGTTCCCCCGGAACGGATGGGCAGCGAGGACCTCGAGCGCGGCCGGGGAGAAGCTCTTCGCCGGCCGGCCGTGCCGGCGGGCCGCCTCGCCGGCGAAGTGATCGACCAGCAGGGCCAGGTCCTCCCGCCGCTCGCGGAGCGGCGGGATCGTCAGGACGACCGTGCTGAGCCGGTAGTAGAGGTCCTCGCGGAAGTCGCCCCGCGCCGCACGCTGCTTCAGGTCCTCGTTCGTGGCGGCGATGAGCCGGATGTCGACGGAGATCGTCTTCGACCCGCCGACCCGCTCGAACTCGCGCCGCTCGAGGACCCGGAGGAGCTTCGCCTGTACGGCCGGGGAAAGCGTCGCTACCTCGTCCAGGAAGAGGGTTCCGCGGTGCGCCAGCTCGAAGCGGCCGGCGCGCGCCGCGACGGCGCCCGTGAAGGCGCCGCGCTCGTGGCCGAAGAGCTCCGACTCGGCGAGGCTCTCCGGGAGCGCCGAGCTGTTCACGACGACGAAGGGGCCGGCGGCCCGGCGACTGCCGCGGTGGATCGCCTCGGCCACCAGCTCCTTCCCGGTCCCGCTCTCGCCGTAGACGAGGACCGTCGCGTCGGACGGCGCCACCTTGCCGATGGCAGCGAAGAGGGCCCGCATCCCCGCGCTCGCGCCGACGAGGCCGCCGAAGGAGCGCTTCTTCAGCATCTCCTCCCGGAGAGCGCGGTTCTCCCCGACCAGCCGCCGCCGCTCCAGGGCCCGCGTCAGGACGAGGACAAGCTCGGCCGTGTCGAGGGGCTTCCGAAAGACGTCGACGGCTCCCAGCTCCACGGCCTTCAGCGCGAAGTGGCGGTCGGCCTCTCCGGTCATGACGACGACGGAGGCCTCCGGGCGGCGCTGGTGCAGCTCGGCGACGAGCTTCAGCCCCTCCGTCGCCTCGTTCGACGGGGGAAGCCGGAGGTCGACGAGAAAGACGTCCGGGTCGTGCTCGGCGAGGGCCAGTCCCCTGACGGCGTCGGCGGCCGTGAGCACCTCGAATTTCCCCTTCAGCGCCCACGTCAGCTGGTCGAGGAGGAGAGGGTCGTCGTCGACGATGCCGAGCCGCCCCGGCAGCACGCTCAGCGCTCCCCGCCCGCCGCCGGCAGGGCGATCCGGACCGTCGTACCGGCTCCGGGCGCGCTCCGGACCTCGATCGTCCCGCGGTGGAGGCTCACGATCTGGTGCGCGGAGTAGAGCCCGAGGCCGACGCCGTCGGCCTTCGTCGTCTGGAAGGGGCGGAAGAGGCGGTTCCGGAGAAAGTCCTCCGTCATCCCCGGACCGTCGTCCTCGATCTCGAGGACCGCCTTCCGGCGCCGGCCGCGGCCGTCGGCCTCCGTCCGGATGGAGACCTTCCGGACGGCCGCCTCGAGCGCGTTCTCGAGGACGCTCGCCAGGGCCTCGCGAAGGAGGGCGGGGTCGCCCCAGATCCTCGGGGGCTCGCCGAAGGCCGCGCCGACGCTCACGTTTTCCGTCGAGACGCCGGAGGTCCGGAGCAGCTCGCCGAGGAGCTCGTTCACGTCGAGCGGGACCTTGATGAGGACGCCGCCGCGCCGCCCGGCCCACTGCGTCGCCATGGCGTCGAGCCGCTCGACGGTGCTCCGGAGGAGCTCGGCCGCGCTCCGCTTGAACTCCGGGTCGCCGTAGTGCTCGTCGAGGTTCGAGAGGAGGAGCTGCAGGCGCTGCCCCATGTTCTTCATGTCGTGGAGCAGCACCGAATCGGCCGCCGCTCGAAGGGGGGGACGTCGTCGCGCGGACACCGGATCGCTCGTCAGGGCGCGGCGGCGAACTGGAGCTGCACGGCCATCCCGGGGCGCAGGAGCTTCCCCGGATCCCGCTTCACGCGCACGACCACCTGGACCGAGCCGCTCCCGGGGTCGAGGATGGGGCTCACGAACGACACCTTCCCGGTCGACCGCCCCTCGGGCAGCTCCTTCGAGACGACCGTCACGTCCTGGCCCACCTTCACCTTCAGGAGGGAGGCGCCCGGCACGTAGGCCCGGGCGAGCAGCGGCTCGAGCGCGACGACCTTGAAGAGCGGCTTGTTCTCCTCGACGAGCACCTTCTCGCCGAGGCGCACGTACCGGTCCGCGACGATGCCGTCGAACGGAGCGCGGGAGACCGACCGGTCGATCACGAGCTGCGCGCGCTCGAACTCGACCTGGGCCAGCTCGTAGCGGCTCCGCTTCTGCTCGAGCTCGGCCTGGCTGCAGAGGTTCTGGCGGAAGAGCTCGTCGTACCGCTTGAAGTCGGTCCGGCTGACGTTCAGCGTCTCCTGCGCGGCCCGGAGGTCGAGCTTGAACTCCCGCTGGTCCACGGTGGAGAGCGCCTGCCCTTTCTGGACGAGGTCCCCCCGGTCCACGAGGAGGCCGTCGATCACTCCGTCCACCCGCGTCGTGACGGTCACCTCCTGGTCCACCATGAGCGTCGCCGCCGCCGTGAGGGGTGGGTCGGCCGGACGGGGGGCGGCGCCCGCGCCGCCGGCCAGAACGGTGGAGAGGGCCGTGACGGAGACCATCAGGCGTGCGCGCGTATCGAACCTCCAGACCCGGTTCAGTCTGGCCGGATCATACCCAAGCGGCACGCCGTCAGACCTTCCAGTACCACCCCTTCCTCTCGAAGACGAGGAGGACGCCGTACCAGAAAAGGACCGTGACGAGGGCGAAGGCGTGGGACCGGAGCGTCGGGTCGCCGATCCACGAGAAGCCCCCGTCGTAGAGGAGACGCTGGAGGCTCGCCGCCTTTCCGCCGGCCACCGGGAGCTTCACGAGGCCGAGGATCTTGGCCAGCATCCCGGAGCCGACGAACGCGACGAGGGGGTTCCGCCCGAACGTGAAGAAGAAGCCGTTCGGGCCGAGCCGGGCCCTGAGGTCCACGACGACGATCGAGAGCGCCAGCCCCGCGCACGCGCAGCCCGACGTGAAGAGGACGTACGAGCCCGTCCAGAGGTTCTTGTTGATCGGAAGCCCGACGCTCCCGAGGAGCCCCGCGGCGATTCCCGCCGCGCCCCAGAGGAGCAACCGCCCCACGGCGCCCGGTAGGTCGGGGGCCGTCCCGCCCTCCCGCTTCCGCGTCAGGACGAAGCCGGCGAGCGTGCCGGTCAGCATCGTGGCGACGGCGGTCAGCGTCGAGACGATTCCCTCGGGGTCCCACTCCTTCTTCCAGAGGTGCCCCCGGAGGACCGCGAGGTCGACCGCCTTCTGGATGTTCCCCTCCGGCGTCAGGTCGAACCCGAGGCCGGTCAGGAGGAAGGTGTGGAGGGCGAGGAGAACGCCCGTCGCCAGAAAGAGGCCCGGCACCCGCCGCTTCCAGACGGCGAGGATCAGGAGCGTCCCGAGGACGTAGACGACGCCGATCCGCGGCAGGACGCCGGGGATGCGCAAGCGCGCGAGGCGCTCCAGCGTGAACGGGAACCAGGCCATCGCCCACCCGACGAGGACGATCGTCATGCCCCGCGAGACGGCGTGCCGGGCGAGGGCGGCCCGGGTGGCGCCCCGCTCCATCCGCTTCGTCAGGGAGAAGACGCCCGCCGTCCCGACGATGAAGAGGAAGAACGGGAAGATCAGGTCCGTCGGCGTCCAGCCGTGCCACTCCGCGTGTCCGAAGGGAGGGTAGAGGTGGCCCCAGTCGCCGGGGTTGTTGACGAAGATCATCCCGGCCACGGTCAGCCCGCGGAAGAAGTCGAGCGAGGCGAAGCGGCCGGGAGGGGGACCGGGGCCCTTTTCGGTGCCGATGTCCCGATCGTACCGCCGCCCGCGAGGGGCCGGCCGGTGGCAAGATCGGGCCGATGGCCCGGCCGACGATCCGCGCCCCCCTCGCCGCGGCCGCGGCGCTCCTCGCCCTGTCCGCGTGCACCACGGTCCCGAAGGGCCTGACGGTCTCGCCGCCCGACGACGCCGTGGCGCGGCGGGTCGCGAAGATCGCCGCGAAGACCCCGGCCCGGATCGGCCTCGTCGCGCTCCACGTCGAGAGCGGCCGGCGCCTGGCCTGGAACGAGACGGAGAGCTTCGAGGCGGCGAGCGTCATCAAG
>DAOMFB010000307.1:0-4156 GCA_035429585.1 Thermoanaerobaculia bacterium | reverse complement strand
CCCCCGGCCCCGCGTGGAGGCAGAGGGTGTCGAAGCCGCGCTTCTTCTCGCTCACGGCCCCCCCTGGCCCACGCAGCCTTCGGCGCCGGCGAACGGGCGGGCCGCGCGAGCGGTCATGCGGGGGGTGACTCTAGCAGGAGAGCCGGGCGGCCGGACGCCGGCCCGACGGACGCCGCGGAGGAACGGCCCGAGAAAACAAGAAGCCCCGGAGCCCTCTCGGGCTCCGGGGCCGGATGGCCGGGCTCAGCGCATGCCGGTGCGGCGATCGCGGTAGCAATCGCGGCAGTAGACCGGCTTGCCGTTCGTGGGGTTGAACGGAACCTGCGTGGCCTTGCCGCACGCGTCGCACGTCACGTTGTAGAGCTGGCGCGCGCCGCCGTCGCCGAACCCGCCGGTCTTCCGCTTGTCGCGGCAGACCTTGCAGCGCTTCGGCTCGTTGGAGAACCCCTTCTGAGCGTAGAACTCCTGCTCATTGGCCGAGAAGATGAAGGGGGCGCCGCAGTCGACGCAGGGGATGGTTTTGTCCGTGTACATCAGGAAACTCCGTGGTCGCCTCTTACGACCGTGGTGAATTCGCGAACGTCCCTTTGGGAGCGTTCGCCGGTGGATTGGCTCGGGAAACTTTTACCGGCTCCGGGACTTCGGGAGGCTTCGGTGGGGCCGTTTCCCAGTTGGGCCCCGGGGAAATGGGAATGGGTGGAAACCTCCTCAGACAAGATCCTCGAACCGGCCATTCCGGGGATAGACCACGGAGAAAGACGGTGTTTCGCGTATTTGACGGGAAAACTCCCCCGGAAATCAAGCGAAAAATCGCCGGGGGGCGGGACTGAGAACCGGTCTCAGGCATCCCCCAGCCGGACGGCGTCCACCAGCCGGTGGGCCCCCACCTTCACGGCGGCCGCCAGGAGGGCCGGCCGGTCCACCTTCCGGAGGGCCTGCCCGGTCGCCGCGTCGGCCAGCCCGACGGCCTCCACGGCCAGGGCCGGCTCGGCGGAGAGGGCCTTGACGACCATCGAGACGATCGTCTTCGCGTCCTTCTCCCCCAGGCCGAAGAGGAGCTGCCCGGCGAGGAGGGCGCGAAAGAGGGCCGGCGCCGCGCGGCGCTCGTCCGGGGAGAGCTCGGCGTTGACCGGGTCGGCCCGCAGGCCGTCCGCCTCGCGCGGGACGGGGCCCGCCGGGACCGTGAAGAGCGCCACGGCTACTTCTTCGCGGGGCGCGGGACGTAGATCTGGGTCCCGCGGAAGGGGCGGACGATCTGGGCGATCAGGTCGTCGAGGTCCGCCTTCCGCTCCACGAAGTCGATCTCGTTCGTCTCCACGACGAGGAGCGGGCTCTCGCGGAAGTGGTAGAAGAAATAGTTGTAGGCCTCGACGAGGCTCTTCAGGTACTCGGGCGAGATCCCCTTCTCGAAGCTCCGCGCCCGCTTCCGGATCCGCGAGAGGCAGACCTCGATCGAGGCCGTCAGGTGGATAACGAGGTCGGGCCGCGGGACCGCCCCCGAAATCGCCCCGTAGAGCTTGTCGTAGAGGCCGATCTCCGCGTCGTTCAGCGTCAGGTAGGCGAAGATCTTGTCCTTCTGGAACGTGTAGTCGGAGATGACGAGGTTCTTGAAGAGGTCGATCTGCGCGATCTCCTGCTGCTGCTGGTAGCGCGACAGCAGGAAGTACATCTGGGCCTGGAAGGCCGCCCCCTTCTTCCCCGCGTAGAAGTCGGCGAGGAAGGGGTTCGTGACGTCCTCCAGGATCTGCGTCCCCGAGAACCGCTTCGCGAGGAGGCCGACGAGCGACGTCTTCCCGACGCCGATGGGGCCTTCGACCGCGATGTACCGGAGCGGGAACTCCTTCGGGGTGGGCGTCGGCACGACGGCGAAAGCTTAGCGCGGAAATGCGGCGCGAGAGAGGACGTCGGCGGCGCCGCAGGCGAAGAGGACGATGGAGAGCCAGCCGTTCGCGGTGAAGAAGGCGGCGTCGACGCGGGAGAGGTCGCCCGGCTTCACGATGGCGTGCTGCCGGACGAGGAAGGCCCCCGCCAGGACCACCCCGAGGCCGAAGAGAAGGCCCCCGTCCGCCAGAGCGAAGGCGGCATACAGGAGGGCGAGGGCGGCCGCGTGGAAGAGGGCGGAGACGAGGAGCGCGCGGCGGTTCCCGAGGCGGGCGGGAAGGGACTGCAGCCCCTGCTCCCGGTCGAACGCCTCGTCCTGCAGGCTGTAGATGACGTCGAACCCCGCCACCCAGAAGACGACCGCGAGGGCGAGGACGACGGGGAGGAGGGCGAAGGAGCCGGTGACGGCGATCCAGGCGCCGACGGGGGCGATGGCGAGCGAGAGGCCGAGGACGAGGTGCGAGAGGGCCGTGAACCGCTTCGTCAGCGAGTAGCCGAGGACGACGGCGAGGGCCACCGGCGAGAGGAGCAGGCAGAGCCGGTTCAGCTGCGCGGCGGCGAAGACGAAGAGCCCGGCCGAGGCGGCGCAGAAGAGGACGGCGAAGCGGAGCGACAGAACCCCCGACGGCAGCTCGCGCGCGGCGGTGCGGGGGTTCCGGGCGTCCACCTCCCGGTCGGCGATCCGGTTGAACGACATGGCCGCCGACCGGGCGCCCACCATCGCCACGAGGATCCAGAAGAGCGTGGCGAGCGGCGGGACGCCCCGGGCCGCGAGGACCGCCGCGAGGAGGGCGAACGGCATCGCGAAGACGGTGTGCGCGAACCGGATCATCGAGAGGGTGGCGACGACCGGGTGCGGCCTGAGCGTCGCCTCCGCCGGGGGTCGGGCGCTCACTTCGGGCCGGTCCACCGGAAGTCGGAGACGGCGACGGAGATGCCGAGGAGGTCGGCCACCCGGAGGAGATAGGCGTCGAGCATCTCCTCGGCCGTCCGCGCCGCGTAGAAGGCGGGGACCGGCGGGGCGACGATCCCTCCCGCCCGCGTGACGGCGGCGATGTTCTCCGCGTGGACGAGGGAATAGGGCGTCTCGCGGAAGGCGAGGACGAGCCGGCGGCGCTCCTTCAGGCAGACGTCGGCCGCCCGCTGGATGAGGCCGCGGGAGATGCCGTGGGCGATCGACCCGAGCGTCCCGCCCGAGCAGGGGACGACCGCCATCCCGCGCGTCGGAAACGAGCCGGAGGAGATCGGGGCGTCGACCGCCTCCTCGGCGTGGCGGACGACCTTCGAGCGGACCTTCTTCGGGAGGGCGGCCGCCGCGAGGTAGTCCGCCTCGGTCCGGATCGACGGATCGACCTCGTCGCGCGCCACGAGGAGGGCCCGCGGCGAGACGACGAGGTGGAGGGCGGGAACGTCGGGCGAGGCGGCGAAAAGCTGCAGGGCCCGGAGGCCCAGCCGGGCGCCGCTGGCGCCGGAGACGCCGAGGACGAGAGGAAGGCTCCCCTTCACGGCGCGTAGTTTCGCATTCCCCGCTACTACGACCGGGTCCCGGCGACAGCTTCCTTTGTCACCTTCACCCCGAAACGGAGGAAGCGGGGAAAAGCCTTCTGCGCGCGGCCTCGCCGCGCGTTCCTCGAAAGAGCGACAGGAAAGCCTGACGGTTGCAGCGGACGCACGCCGGGGGGATCTGGCGCACAACTCCTTCATTCGAAGAGGTTTGCAGGGCGATTTCCTGCCCCGGCATCGCTCGTGCGCTACGTCGGGCATGCCCGCGAACGAAAGAGACGAGAGGAGGGAGAGGGGATGAGATAGCCCGGCACGCGCACCCGGACGCGCCGGGACGTCGACACGGAAGGAACATCCCGTCCCCGTTTCCCGGTCCGCCGTTTCGAGAAAACCGTCCGATCAACGAACTGAAAACCCGAACCGAAGAACGAAAGGAGTTCTCCATGGCTCTCCGTCCGCTCGCCCGCACCCTGATCGTCCCCGTCCTCGGCCTCTCCCTCTCCGGCCTCGCCGGGGCCACCGCCGCCAACGCCTCCGAAGCCGAGCCGGCCAAGCACGTCGTCAACGTCAACACCGCCACCGCCGCCGAGCTGACGCGCCTGCCGCGTGTCGGCGACAAGCTGGCCGAGCGGATCGTCGTTCACCGGCAGCAGCACGGCGCCTTCCGCCGCCCCGAGGACCTGATGGAAGTGAAGGGGATCGGCGAGAAGATGTTCCAGGGGCTGAAGCCCTACGTGACCGTCTCCGGGGCGACGACCCTCGCCGAGAAGGT
>DAOMFB010000306.1:0-4172 GCA_035429585.1 Thermoanaerobaculia bacterium | reverse complement strand
AAGACGCCGAACGACCGGAGCGGCGAGACGGCGACGCCGGCCGCCTCGCCGTCCCACGAGAGGGCGTCGCGGAGCGGCGGCTTCGGCCACGGGTTCAGGTGGCTCGCGGACCTCGCGAGGGCGTCGAGCGCCGCGGCGCCGCGCGCCGGGAAGTGCTCGGTGAAGTAGAGCCGCTCCGACTCGGCGAACCAGCGGGAGGCCTGCGGCTCGTGCCGCGTCGTCCGTCCGTAGGGATGGACGGCCCGGGCGGCGCCGACGAGGAGCAGCCGCCCGCCCGCGCGGCGCAGCCGCCGCTGCCAGTCGTTCTCCTCGAAGTAGAGGCGATACCTCTCGTCGAACGCTCCGACGCGCTCGAGCGTCTCGCGCGACACGGCCATCATCGCGCCCGGGAACGCCGAGACGGTGAACGTCTCCTGCCGCGAGACGGCCTCGAAGGCGCGCCGGGCCCGCGGCAGGCGCCGCGTGAAGACACGCTCCGCTCCCCGCGGGTCGAGGAGCAGACGCCGCCGGGCGAGCTCGAGGGGCGACGGCTCGTCGAACAGGGGGATGAGGAGCGATTCGTCTTCGTCGAGAAACGTCGCCGGGCCCGCCATCGTCAGCGGTGCGCGACGGACGGCCTGGGCCAGCGCCGCGACGGCGCCCGGGCGGACGGTGACGTCGGGGTTCATGAGGAAGAGGACGTCGCCCCGCGCCACCCCGATGCCCCGGTTCAGGCCGCCCGCGTAGCCGAGGTTCTCCCCCGCGTCGATCGTCGCGTCGGCCGCGCCCGAGAGGACGCGGACCTCCTCGGGGTCCCGGGAATTGACGACGGCGACGGCTTCGAGCGGCATCCCGGCGCGCGCGGCGTCCTCGCGGAGCGCCTCGATGGCGCGCACCGCGAGGCCGGCCGAGCGGTAGCTGACGACGACGGCGGAGATCACGCGGCGAACGCCTCCCGGAGGCTACGGTACACTGCCGCGCGGTGGCCGTCGTCATCCGCCTCGCGGAGCCGAAAGACCGCCCCGCGATCTTCCGCCTCTTCCGCGCCGCCTTCGGCGCCGAGCCCGATCCCGTCGTCTGGGAGTGGAAGTACGACGCCAACCCGAACCCCGCCCCGGCGGCGGTTGCGCTCGACGGGGACCGCGCCCTCGCGTACTACGGCGGGTGCGGGACGCGGTACCGGGGCGCCACGGGCGACTTCCCCGGCGCCTCGGCCGTCGACGTGATGACGGACCCGGAGGCCCGGACGCTCGGCCACCGGTCGCTCTTCCGCGACGTCGGGGAGGCGTTCTGCCGCCTCTGCCGGGAGGCCGGGATCCCGTTCTACTTCGGCTTCCCGAACGAGCGCGCCCGGGTCATCGGGGAGCGGACGCTCGGATACCGCTCGGTCGAGCCGGCGGGGCTCTGGGTGCGCGACGTCGGCGCGCCGTCGCTCCTCGGGCGGATCCGGCGGCGCCTCCGGCGCATCCGGGTCGGGACGGGCTTCTCCGCCGGGCACGAAGCCTTCGCCGCGAGGCTGCACGCGCGGCCCGGCTGGCGGACCGACCGCTCCGCGAGAACGCTCGCATGGCGGTACGCACCGCACGCGGGCGCGGCGTACCGGGTCGTGGAGCTCCTCGACCGGCGCGGCGCCTCGCACGGCTACGCCGTCGTCCGTCCCGCGGGCGAACGGGCGCTGCTCCTCGACCTCCAGCTCGAGGACGAGGCGTCGGGAGACGCCGGGGACCTCCTCGAGGCGGTCCACGCCGCCCTGGAGGGGACCGGGGCGCGGCGGATGGAGCTCCGCGCCCCGGCGGCGTCGCCCCTCGCCGGCCGGCTCGCGGCCGAGTTCGGCTTCGCCCCGGAGGGCGCCGACTGCCACTTCGAGATCCGGCCGCTCGATCCGGGCTTCAACGCGCTCGCCGCGGGGCGGGCCTTCGACTACCGCTTCGCGGACCACGAGATCTTCTAGCCCCGGAAGATCCTCTCGAGCCGGTCGAGGACGGGCCCGAGCGTGAAGGTCGCGGCCACCTCGAGGCCGCGTCGGCGCCGGAGACGCCAGAGGGCCGCGTCGGAAAGGAGCCGCGCCGCCGCGACGGCCATCGCGGCGTCGTCCCCCTCCGGCACGAAGGAGGCCGCGTCGCGGGGGAGCGGCGCGAACGACGGGATGTCGGTCAGGACGACCGGGACGCCCGACGCCATCGCCTCGAGCGGCGGCAGGGGGAAGCCCTCGGCGTCGAAGGAGGGGTGGATCAGGAGGTCGAGCGCCTGGTACCACGCCGGCATCTCGGCGGCCGGCCGGCCCTGCACGTAGTCGTCGATCCGCGTCAGCGCCCCCTCGCCCGGGGCCTCGGGCATGTGGCTCGCGCGGTGGAGGGCGAGCGAGCGCCCCGCGGCCCGGAGGCGCGCGACCGCCCGGAGCGCCACGTCGATCCCCTTCTTCTCCGCGAGGAACGGCCCGACGCCGCCGATCGTGGCCGGGCGCCGCGCTCCCTCGCGCGGCTCCCCGGGCGGCCGGAAGGCCGCGGCGTCGAGAACCTGCCCGAGGACGTGGAACGGCCCGGGGTAGCGCCCCTCGAGGTCCCGCAGGAGGTGCGCCGAGACGAGGATCTTCGGGACCGGCTGCCGGTAGGCCTCCTCGATCTCGGCGAGCCGGTGCCGCGTGTGCGGGTGCGGCGCCTCGTACCCCTGCGAGAAGTGGAACACCTTCGGCGCCCGCCGCGCCGCCACCGTCGGCGCGACGGTGGGGAACCACGTGGCGACGTGGACATCGGCCGGCGGGAGCGTCTCCGCGTCGAAGCGGGGCACCTCCACGACCGGCACCCGGATCGGGATCCAGTCGTGCCGGGCGTCCTTCGTCACGAGGACGACCTCGTGCCCCCGCGCCGCGAGCCCTTCCGCGTGCTGGACGATCACCTTGACGCCCCCGGAGAGCTCGAGCGACTCGAGGACGTAGACGATCTTCATCCGGGCGAGAGGCGGGTCCAGGTGGCCGGGACGGCCATCAGCCCGCTCCGCCACGTGGGCGACTCGACGTGGAACGTCTGGTCGCTCCGGGCGTCGTAGAGGGCGAGGGCGTTCTCGTCCCCGATGTAGGCGTAGACGACGAACTCGCCCTTTCCGAGAGGAAGCGACTCGAGGCCGACCCGGACCCGGTAGCGCTCCTTCCCCGTGAACGGGCCCGTCCCGTCCAGCCGCGAGTCGGCGGAGAAGCAGACGACGTTGTCCCGCGTGGAGACGGCGAGGTGGATCTGGAGCGGCCGCGACGGCTCGTCGGGGGCGAAGTCGAGCTCCACGGCCCACGGCTCGCCGGGGCGGAAGCCGGAGCGCGGCGCGCCGTCCGCCCCGACGACGCGGACGTCGAGGAAGCGGGCGTGCGTCCCCCCGTGCGGCCCGGCGTGCGGCGCGCGGGACTCCTCCTTGCCGGCGAGGTACTTCTCGTACGCGAGGACGACCTGCCGCGCGTCGCCCGATCCGGCCACCTCGCCCCCCCGGAGCCAGATCGCCTCGTCGCAGATCGTGGAGACGTAGTACATGGCGTGGCTGCAGAAGAAGATCGTCCGTCCCGACGCCTTCAGCTCGAGGATCCGGTCGACGCACTTCTTCTGGAACCGTCCGTCCCCGACGGCGAGGGCCTCGTCGAGGATCACGACGTCGGGCAGGACGGCCGTGGCAACGGAGAACGCCAGCCGCATCTGCATCCCCGACGAGTAGGTCTTCACGGGGCGGTCGAAGAACTCCCCCAGGTCGGCGAAGGCCTCGATCTCGGGGAGCGCGGTCTGGATCTCCTCCCGCGAGAGGCCGCTCAGGGCCGCCTGCAGCATCACGTTCCGCCGCCCACTCTCCTCCGGGTGGAAGGACGAGCCCAGCTCGAGGATCGAGGCCACCCGGCCCGGCACCCAGACCTCTCCCGACGTGGCCGCGGTGGTCCCCGCGAGGATCTTGAAGAGGGTGCTCTTCCCCGAGCCGTTCTCGCCGATCAGGCCGAGGACCGACCCCTTCGCGATCCCCCCGGAGACGTCCCGGAGGGCGTGGACCTCGGAGTGCCGGGGCTTCCCCGTCACCGCCTCCAGCAGCCGGTCGCGGGGCGCCGCGTAGAGCCGGTAGACCTTGCTCACCCCGGAGAAGCGGAGACCGTCGGCGGCCATCGCCGGCATCGTAACCAAAAAAACGGCCCGGGCGGGGGCCCGGGCCGAATCGAGGGTCAAGCCCGA
>DAOMFB010000305.1:0-4174 GCA_035429585.1 Thermoanaerobaculia bacterium | reverse complement strand
CTCCCCGCGCGCCTCGCGGGGCTCGCCCTACCGCACTTCCCGGCCGTCTTCATCGCCGTCAAGGCCCTCTGCCCGACCCAGCTGGGCCCGTGGAGCGCGGCGCACTAGGGGCCGGTCGCGCGGCACCTCTGGGCCGGCGCCGCGCACTTCTACCGCCTGGCCGGGTGCTGGGCCGTGGCGTTCGTCCTCTGGTGGGCCGTCGTCCGGCCCGGCGTCAGTGCGGCGTCGCCGCCCGGGCGACCAGGGCGCCGGCGCGCCGGGCGGCGAGCTTCTCGGCCTCGGGGAAGAGCGTGAGCGCCTTCCTCAGGACGACGTCGCCCTCGAGGCTGGAGCGGTAGCCCGCCTCCCGGCCGTAGACGGCGGTCAGGAGCTCCTCGCGGATCGCGCGGTCGACGACCTGCGGGTCCTTCTCGGCCGCGTATTTCTCCTTCGCCGAGCCGTCCCACCCCATCTCCGGCTTTCCCTCGAGGAAGCGGAAGAACTCTTCGCGGACCGCGTCGGTGACCTGGAAGTCGCGCGGGATCTCGGGATGCTTCGCGCGGTACTGGACGGCGAACTCGAAGAACATGCCGCGGGCGTAGAGCATCGAGGCGAAGCGCGAGAGCGGCTCCCCCTTGACGAGGACGTCCGGGGTGATGCCGCCGCCGCCGTGGACCAGCCGGGCGGCGTCGGTCCGGAACGTCTCGCGGCTCTCCGGCGTCTCGGCGTCGTCTCCGCCCTCGTCGCTCTCCGGCGCGAGGTACTCGAGCACGTCCTTGTAGTCCCGCTGGATGCAGCGCCCCGAGGGGGTGTAGTACTTCGCCGTCGTCAGGGCGAGCCCGGCCCCGTCCGAGAGCGTGAAGACGGACTGGACGAGCCCCTTGCCCCAGCTCGTCTGGCCGACGATGAGCCCGCGGTCGTGGTCCTGCACCGCGCCGGCCACGATCTCCGACGCGGAGGCGGATCCCTTGTTCAGGAGGACGATGACCGGCAGGCGGGGCTTCGTGTTCCTCCCGGGGGCCACGAAGGTCTGGTCGGAGCCGGCGGTGCGGCCGCGCGTGGAGACGACCTTGTCCCCCTTCGACAGGAAGAAGTCGGAGACGCCCACGGCCTGGTCGAGGAGGCCGCCGGGGTTGCCGCGCAGGTCGAAGACGAGCCGCTTCATTCCCTGCTTCTCGAGCTTCTCCCACGACTCCGCGAGCTCCTGGGAGGACGTCTGGGTGAAGTCCTTCAGCCGGATGTAGCCGGTCGCCGGCTCGATGAGGAAGGCGTAGGAGACGGAGTTCGTCGGGATCTCCGCCCGCGTGACGGTCATCTGGAGCGGCTCGGAGAGCCCGGGGCGGACGATCGTGATCCGGACTTTCGACCCCTTGGGTCCCTTCAGCTTCCGGACAACCGCGTCCACGGCGAGGTCGTCGATCGGCTGTCCTTCGACGCGGTCGATGATGTCCCCGGCGCGGATGCCGAGGCGCTCGGCCGGAGAGCCTTCGAGCGGCGTGATGACCGTGACCTTCCCGTTCCGCTTCGAGATGATGATCCCGAGCCCGTAGAAGGAGCCGCGCTGCTTCTCCTGCAGGGCCCCGTACTCCTCGGGCTCGAGGAAGTTCGTGTGCGGGTCGAGGCTCGCGAGCATGCCGTGGATCGAGGCGTAGACGAGCTTCGAGGGGGCGATCTCGTCGGCGTAGGACGCCCGGATCGTGGCGAGCAGGTCGGCGTACTCCTTCATGCCGGCGCTCGTGGCGTCGGGGACGGCGACGAGGCGGGGCCCGATCAGCCCCCCGCCGACCGTCACGGCGGCGAGGAAGGCGAGTGTCGCCAGACGGCGGCGGCGTGCGGGCTTCTTCGAGGCGGCGTCGGTCACGCGGAGACCTCCCTGACGGGCGAAGGGTAGCATTCCGGCCGACGGTCGCCTTGACTTCACGGATCGAGCGGCCGATTCTCCTCGGCGGCGCGGAAGGAGGCGCCGCTCCGATGGGCAACCTCGGAATGCCCGAGCTGATCCTGATCCTGGCCCTCGCGCTGCTCCTCTTCGGACCGAAGAAGCTGCCCGAGATCGGCAAGCAGGTCGGCCGGGCCCTCGGAGAGATCAAGCGGACCTCGAACGACCTGAAGCGGACGATCGAGGACGAGATGGACCGGGCGACGAAGGACGCGCCTCCCGCGGCGCCGCCGCCGCCCGGGTCGACGCCCACGGCCGAGCCGCCGGCCGCCGCCGGCGAGAGCGGTCCCGTCAAGCCCACGTGATCGAGCGGCGCAGCGGCGGGGACCCGGAGGACGAGCTCCCGCGGATGACCTTCCTCGAGCATCTCGAGGATCTCCGCAAGCGGCTCGTCTGGTCGTTCGTGGCGATCGCGGCCGGCTTCCTCGTCTGCTGGTGGCGGGCCAAGGAGATCTTCCAGTTCCTGTCGGCTCCGGTGCTGGGCGCGCTCCCCGCGGGGACGAAGCTGGCCTACACGCAGCTCACCGAGCCCTTCATGCTCTACATCAACGTCGCGCTGATCGCGGGGATCTTCGTGGCGAGCCCGGTCCTCCTCTGGCAGCTCTGGCTCTTCGTGGCGCCGGGGCTCTACAAGCACGAGAAGCGGTGGGTCCTTCCGTTCGTCTTCTCCTCGGTGATCTTCTTCGTCGGGGGCGGCTATTTCGGCTACCGGGTCGCGTTCCCGATGGTCGCGCAGTTCCTCGTCCAGACGGGCGAGGACTTCATGCCGGTCCTGAAGATCGAGGACTATCTCGACATCGTCACGAAGATCCTCCTCGGGATGGGGATCGTCTTCGAGACGCCTCTCCTCATCTTCTTCCTGGCCCGGATCGGCGTCGTGGACGAGAAGTGGCTTCTCGCGAAGTTCCGGTACGCCGTCCTCGCCATCTTCATCATCGCCGCGGTCATCACGCCGACGCCCGACATCCCCACCCAGTGCGCCTTCGCGTTGCCGATGTGCGCCCTCTACCTCCTCGGCGTCGGCCTCGCCTGGGCCTTCAAGAAGAGGGCGCCGGCGAAGGCCGGCCCCGCCTAGCCGGGCCCGCGCCGCTTCTCGCCCTTCGCCCGCTCGACGTAGGTCCCGTCCTCGACCTTCACGCGGACCGTCTCGCCCTCCGCGATGAAGGGGGGGACCAGGATCGTGAGGCCGTTCTCGAGGCGCGCGTCCTTCCAGACGCTGTCCTGGCCCTGGGTGTGGACGGGCTCGGCCGTCGCGTCGACCCGGACCTCGACGATCTCGGGAAGGGTCACGCCGATCGGACGCCCCTCGCAGAACTCCACGGGGACGGTCATCTCCGGCGCCAGGAACGCGGCCGACTTCCCGAGGAGCGCGTTCTCGACCTCGGTCTGCTCGAACGTCACGGGATTCATGAACGTGGAGGTGTCGGCGTCGCCGTAGAGGAACTGCAGCGACTGCTTCTCGAGCTCGACGGCCTCGATCGGCTCGTCGGCGCGGAAGCGCCACTCCCGCTGGGTCCCGGTGCGCACGTTCTTCAGCCGGGCGTGCGTGACGCCGCCCATCTTCCCGCCGCCGCCGTGGTACTCGGCGGAGAGGACCTTCCACACCTCGCCGGAGAGGCGGAGGGCCGTGCCGGCCCGGAGCTGGGATGCGACGAGCATCGCGTCTCCTCCCTCGCGTCCATGCCGCCCGGGAGGGCGGCGGGTCACTCCCCGGCGCGCTCAGCCGCGCGAGCCGGGGAAGGGGATGACGTCGCCGTCGGCCGTGCCCGGCGATTCCGGCGAGACGGGAGCCGGCCGGTCGGCCCGCGAGCCGCGGCGGGCCTCGAGGATCAGGTCGCACATCTCCCGGACGGCGCCGTTTCCGCCCGTCCGCGTCAGGCGAAGAGCGGCCGCGTCGCGGACGACCGCCACGGCGTCGGCGGGGCAGGCCGCGACGCCGGCGCGCCGCAGCATCCCGAGATCGGGAAGGTCGTCGCCGACGACGGCGACCTCCCAGGCCTGGAGCTCCCAGAGCGCCACGAGCCGGTCGAAGGCGCCGGCCTTGTCGCGCTCGCCCTGGAGGACGTACCCCTCGGGCAGTTTCAGCTCCCGGCACCGCGCGACGACGACCTTCGAGAACCGGCTCGACACGATGCCGATCTTGTAGCCGAGATCGCGGAGGAGGACGAGCCCCAGCCCGTCCTTCACGTCGAAGGTCTTCCACTCGGGCCACTCCTCGCCGGAGGTGCTGGAGCCGTTCGGCAGGTGTCGGGCCAC
>DAOMFB010000304.1:0-4181 GCA_035429585.1 Thermoanaerobaculia bacterium | reverse complement strand
TGGGCGAAATTCCTCGGCTCCTCGAAGAGGGCCGGGCGGCAGGCCGGCTCGAGCTGGTAGGAGACGCGGTCCGCCAGGTGGACCAGCTTCTGGATCTGGCCCGGCTCGGCCCCCGGAACGGACTTCACGTGGATGTACCCCGGGAAACCGTGCTGGATCCGGACCTCCTCCACGAGATCGAGGACCTTCGACATCGCCCGGACGGGGTTCCGCGCGATCCCGGCCGTCACGTAGAGCCCGTCGCAGAGCCCGCGCCGGAACGCCGTCAGGAAGAGGCGCGCGAGACCGCGAGCCGTCCGGAACGGCTCCGGAAGCCTCCGCACCGCCGTCAGCGGGCAGAAGGAGCAGGCGTAGCGGCAGGCTTCGGGGACGAGGATCGTGAAGACGCGCCGGCCGCCGACCCCCGGTGCGATGAGGTCGCGGGCGTACCGGAGAGGGTTCTTCGACGGGTCGTCCCGGGGCTCGGTTCCGTTCTCCCGCATGGACGTAAGTTAGACGTAAGTTTTCGATAAGTCAAGGGCTCCCGATCGAAACTCGCCTTCCTCAGGCCGGACGGCGCCGTGCGATGACGCCGCCGCCGAGAACCCGCTCGGGCCGCGTCGGATCGCACCAGACGGCCGACAGCCCGGGGGCGCGCCCGCGGACGGGCTCCTCGAAGGTGACGCCCGGTCCGTCAGGCCCGAGATCGAGCGTGGCCGGCCGCTCGGCGTGCCGGGCGCGGATGCGCGCGAGGACCCGGAGCCGTCCGCCGTCCGGCCGCGGCACGAGCAGGCTCACGCTCTCGAGGGGCACGTCCCGGACCCAGAGCTCCTCCTCGGCGCCGACGACGACGCGGCCCTCGTCCGGGCGAACGTCGACCACGTAGACCGGCCGTCCCGCCGCCACGCCGAGGCCGCGTCGCTGGCCGACGGTGAACGGAAACGTCCCGTCGTGCCGGCCGAGGACGCGCCCGCTCGCGTCGGCGATCGGTCCCGGCTGCGCGCCGGCGAAGGACGGAAGGGGGACCCCGAGCGCCTCGGCCTCCCTCCGGATGAACCCCGCAGGCCCCCCGGGGGCCGGCACGAAGCAGATCTCCTGCGAGTCGGGCTTGTCCCAGTTCGGGAGCCCGGCCTCGCGGGCGATCCGGCGGACGTCGCTCTTCCGGAGCTCGCCGAGGGGGAAGAGCGCGCGGGAGAGCTGCGACGGCGTCAGGTCGTAGAGGAAGTACGACTGGTCGCGGGAGAGGTCGAGCGCCTTGAGGAGCCGGATCTCCCCCGTCGCCTCGTCGCGCTCGATCCGGGCGTAATGCCCCGTGGCGACGCGCTCGCAGCCGAGCGCCTCGGCGCGGGCGAGCAGCGACCTGAACTTGACCTCCGTGTTGCAGACGGTGCACGGGATCGGCGTCCGCCCTTCCAGGTAGTCGAGGATGAACGGGCGGACGACCGCCTCCGTGAACCGCTCCGTCAGGTCGAGGACGTAGTGCGGGATCCCGATGGCCTCGGCCGCGCGGCGCGCGGTCGCGAGGTCGTCCAGGGTGCAGCAGCGCCCCTCGGCCGCCCCCGTCCCGTCGCGGTCGTGGTCCCAGAGGTGCATCGAGAGCCCGACGACGTCCGCCCCCTCCCGCGCCAGGAGGAGCGCCGCCACCGACGAATCGACTCCCCCGGACATCGCGACCGCGATCCGCACGGCGCCCATTCTAGGCTCCGGGTGCGAGAATCGTTCTCATGTCGCGCCCCGCACGCCTCTCCGACGACGAGATCTCGGCCCGCCTGGCCGGACGGCCCCGCTGGACGCTCGCCGGAGGGAAGCTCCGCCGGGAGTTCCTCTTCCGCGACTTCCCCGAGGCCTTCGGCTTCATGGCGCGCGTCGCCCTCGTCGCCGAGAAGATGGACCACCACCCCGACTGGGCGAACGTCTGGAACCGCGTCACCGTCGAACTGTCGACGCACGACGCAGGCGGGATCACCGCGCTCGACTTCGAACTCGCGGCCGCCATGGACCGGCTCGCCAGCCCGTAGACGCCCCGGCCGGGACGGTCTGCTTCCCGGGGCGACAGGCCGGAGCGGGCGGCGGCCTCGGACCACCCCCGGTGGGCTGTGTAGCTTTTTCGACACAACCGCCTCCCTTCGAACAACATCCTGAACGGGCCGTCGCCCGGTCGTGTCGAGCTGTACGACACCAAGTCATTATCTTAAAAGTAGTTGGCTCGTGACCAGACTGTAGATTCCAAAGCTGGCATGCTGTGTGTAATCACGCAATCGAGGTCGTGCTGAGATGTCCCAGAAGAACGTGGAGATCATCGTGGGAAAGCTGGCGACGGACGAGGACTTCCGCCGCCTGTTTCGGTCCGACCCGGACCGGACCGTCCGGGACCTGATGGAGAGCGGAACGGAGCTGACGCGCTCCGAGGCGGCCGCGCTCGCGGCGACGGACACCCGCGCCTTCGAAAGGGTGGCGGAGGCCCTCGACCCGCGCCTCCAGAAGGCCAGCCTGAAGACCGGCTCCCCCGGGCGGCCCGGGGACGGGAGGGCGTCGTGAGACGCGCCGCGCTCCTGGCGCTTCTCGCGGCGTTGCCGCTTCGCGCGGCGTCGCCCGGGCCGGGACATCCCCTCTCGCTCTTCGACGCCACCGCCCTCGCGCTGAAGAAGAACCACGACATCGTCATCGAGCAGGAGTCCTTCCGCATCGCGGGCGCCTCGCTCACGAGGGCGGACGGCTCGTACGACCCGTTCTTCCGGCTCGACGCCCGGTACCGGGACCACACCGACGCCCTGAACTCCGCGCTCTCCGGGGCGATCCGTCCGGACCTCGGCCCCTCCTACACCAACCTGACGTCGTCCCTCTCGCTGTCGCAGCTCCTCCCGACGGGCGGAACGGTCGCGGTCTCCGGGATCCTCTGGCGCGACACGGCGATGAGCCAGTTCGCCCTCCTGACGCCGGCCTACACGACCGGCTTCTCGATCGACCTCCGGCAGCCGCTCCTCCAGGGCCTCTCGATCGACCCGGCCCGCCGGGCGATCCGGGTCGCGACGCTCGACAAGGATCGCTCCGTCGCGTCGCTCCGCCGAACGGTCTCGGACGTCGTCGCCGCCGTCGAGCGCGCCTACTGGACGGTCGTCGCCGCCCGGCGCACGGTCGCCGTCGCCCGGAAGACCGTGGCCCTCGCCGAGACCCAGAAGGCCGACACCGAGGCGCGCATCGAGGCCGGCGTCCTGCCGGAGTCGGACCTCGCCCAGCCGGTCGCCGAGGTGGAGCGCCGGAAGGGCGAGCTCTTCTCGGCGGAGGAGTTCGAGAAGCAGGCGGGCTTCGCCCTCAAGACGCTCCTCCTGAGCGACCCGGCCGACCCGCTCTGGAACGAGACGGTCGAGCCGACCGACGGGCCCGAGGCCCCGAAGCGGACAGTGGATCTCTCCGAAGCCCTCGCCGAGTCGGAGCGGCGGCGACCGGAACTCCAGGACGCCTCGCTCCTCGTCGCGCGGCAGGACGTCGAGATCGAGGCGGCCAGGGACCGGATCAAGCCGCAGCTCGACCTCGTCGCTTCGTACGGGCGCAAGGGCCTCGCGGGGACGCCGAACCCCAACATCATCTCCATCGGCGGCGCCCCCATCGTCGTCCCCGACCAGCTCGTGGGCGGGCTCGGCCAGTCGTACGCGACGATTGGGAGCAACGAGTTCCCGGACGCCTTCGTCGGGCTGGCCCTCGCCCTCCCGATCGGGAACCGCTCGGCGAAGGCGGACGCCGTCATCGCCGAGGCCCAGAAGCGCCAGCTCCAGGCCCGCTACGACCAGACGCGCCAGCGCGTCGCCGTGGAGGTGCGGAACGCCGCCCTCGCCCTCGAGACCGCGGCGCAGCGCCTCGAGGCCGCGCGCGCCGGGCGGGCCGCGGCGGAGACCCAGCTCCGCGCCGAGACCGAGCGGTTCGCCGTCGGACTCTCGACCAACTTCTTCGTGCTGACGCGCCAGAACGAGCTGGCGCGGGCGGAGTTCACGGAGACGCAGGCGCTGACCGACTACCGGATCGCGCTCACCGCGCTCGACCGCTCGGTGGGAACGATCCTCGAAGACCGTCACATTTCCCTGGCCGGAGACGCGCCGACGCTCCGGAACGAAGGAGGCTCCCGGTGACCCCGACGAATCCGTTCCGCGCCGCGGCCGCGCGCCTCGCGGCCATCCCCCTCGCGGCGCTTCTCGCGTCCGGCCTCG
>DAOMFB010000303.1:0-4185 GCA_035429585.1 Thermoanaerobaculia bacterium | reverse complement strand
CGCGGAGCTGGCCGAGCGGCCGCCGCCAGTCATCGGCAGCGGCTGCCGGCGAGCCCTGCGGTGGCGCGTCGGTCACGATGTCGGTGGCGCGGTCGGCGCCGGAGCGACCCCTGCCGGTCCCGGCTTCCCCGAGGGATGACTAGAAGCTGAAGCGGACGCCGAACCGCCAGATGCGGGGCGACTGGATCTCGTAGATGTTGTTGTCCCGCGAGTCCGACGCCGTCGTCGAGCCGGCCGCGTCGTAGATGCGGGTGGTCCGCTGCAGGACCGTGTTCCGGTTCAGCACGTTGAAGACGTCGGCCATGAGCGTGATGTCGAGCGGGGCGACCTTCACGACCTTCGAGAGCCCGAGGTCCCACTCGAAGACGGAGGGGAGCCGGTTCGCGTCGGGGCTGCCGAGCTGGTAGTACTGAATCTGGCCCCAGATCGGGTTGGCGCCGACCGAGACGCGCCGGTAGTACGGCACCGGGTACCCCTCGCGCGCGAAGATGCTCGTGGCGAGGTTGAAGTCGTACGGGAGCGTGTACATGCCGGAGAGGGTCGTCTGCCACCGGGAGTACATCCAGACGTACTGGAAGCTCCCCGATCCCGTTCCGGCGCCGTACATGACCGGGCCCCCCTCGATCTCGGTACCGGGCTGCAGGTTCGCCGGGTTGGACTGCCCTTCGGCGATGCCGTACTGGTGGTTCTCGGAGTAGGCGAAATTGAAGCGCAGCATCCACTTGTCGGAGTAGCGCTTCGTGGCGGAGAAGTCGATGCCCCAGTACTGCGTGTTGTAGCCGGGGCGGTTCGTCTCGATCCGGTAGTCCGACGCCACGCCCGGTTTCGGGTTGCAGACCTGGATGGTGGCCGGGCTGCCGTTCGGGATGGGGTACGGTCCGGCCGCCGTGCAGGTGAAGTCGGCCGGGGTCAGGGCCCGCGAGCCGTCGGCCGACAGCGGCGCCCGGTAGAGGTAGTTGGACGACTTCCGGTAGGTTCCCTGCAGGCCGAGAACGAAGGCCGGCATCAGCTCGTGCTCGACGCTGAAGAGGAACTCGTCCGTGTGCGGCACCTTCATGTTGTAGTTGATGATGTTCTGCGAGACGGTGGCGTTCGGGTTGTTGGGGTCGAAGTTGCCGTAGGCGCCGTAGATGCCGGAGCCGAAGTCGACCTCGCCCTTGTCCACCCTCTGGTTCCCGTTCTTGTCGTTCCAGTAGTAGTAGAGGTAGTTCAGGCCCGACGCCGCGCTGTTGAACGAGGCGGTCGTGCCGCCCAGCTGCTGGACGAAGCGGGCGTAGCTGGCCTTGAGGAGCGTCTTCCCCTGGTCGCCGAGGGCGTAGGTGACGCCGACGCGGGGGGACCAGCTGTTCCACGTGACCGGGTCCACCTGCTGCGCCGTGATGGCCTTGAACGGCACCTCCGGGAAGTCGTTTCCCCAGCGGCAGCACGGGATGATCGTCGCGAGCGACTGGTTCGTCTGGGAGTCGTACCGGACGCCCAGCTGGATCGTCAGCCGGTCGATCGTCATGTTGTCCTGGAGGTAGCCGGAGTAGTACTTGCCCGATGTGTTGTAGGCGCCGTCGCGGACGAAGCCCGCGATGCCGCTGTCTTCCGCGTACGCGCCGGGGGCGTAGTTGATGGCGCCCTGCGGCCAGAAGGACTGCGACTGGACCGGGGTGTTCCGGTAGGTGAAGCCCGCCTTGAACTCGTGGCCGACCTTCCCCGTCCGGAGGAAGTAGGACGGCGTGACGGCGACCTGCGTCTGCGGGCGGGTGGTGAAGTAGTTGTAGAAGCCGTAGTGCCAGACGCCGTTCTCGTCGTTGTAGGCCTGGCCCTGCCCCGCCGTGTCGAAGCGGAACTCGCTGATGACGCGCGAGTAGGAGGCCGTGGCGAAGAAGTCGGAGCTGAAGATCTGGGAGTCCTCGATCTTGTAGAGCTTCGTGGGGCCCGTCTGGTTGTAGGCCGTCTCCGGGGGCCGGGTCGGGCCGGCGTTCCGGCCGAGCTTGATCTTCTGGCCGTACGTGTAGACGCCCGTCAGGGTGTTCGTGTCGATGAGCTGGGCGTTCAGCTTGAAGCCCCAGTTCTCGAGGGTCGTCCGGTCGGGATATCCGGCGGCCGTGACGTTGTTGATCTGGTTCCGGCCGTACGAGCCCCAGAGCCAGAGCTTGTCCTTGATGAGGGGCCCGCCGAGCTCGGCGCCGTAGTCCTGGATGCCGTCGACCTGGTTCCCGAGGGCCGTCTGGCCGGCCTGTTCGAGCTGATACTGGAGCTCCTCGGGCATGTTCGTCGACTGGGTCTTCCGGTCGGTGATGAAGACGCGGGCCGACCCGTGGACGTCGTTCGTGCCGCGCTTGGTGACCATGTTCAGCTGGACGCCGGGCGTCTGGATCGAGGCGTCGGCGCCGCCGATGGTCACGTTCATCTCGGCGAAGGAGTCGAAGTCGTAGTAGTTCGGGGAGCTGAGGGACGCCATGTCGGTGATGTTGACGCCGTCCACGTTCCAGACCCCCTGGCCCGTGTCCGTCCCCTTGGCCGCGAAGTTCGACTGCTGGCCGCTCTGGTTGCCGCCGACGTTCAGGCGGTCGATCTGGACGCCGGGGGCCGTCTGGACGATGACCCACGGGTCCCGCGCGGTCGGCACGTTCTCGAGCTCGACCTTGCTGACGACGGCCTGCGTGCCGGAGGTCTTCGTGTCGAGGAGCGGGCTCTCGCCCGTCACGACGACGCTCTCCTGGACGCCGGCCAGCTTCATCGGCACGGTGATGTTCGTGTTCTGGTTCAGGGCCACGACGACGTTCTTGCGCGTCACCTTCGCGAAGCCCTGCAGCGTGAAGTCGAGCTGGTAGGTGCCCGGGGCGATGCTGAGGAACCGGACCTCCCCGTTCACGTTCGTCACCTGGGTGAGCGGCGCTCCGGCGCCGGTCAGCGTGACGCTCACGCCGGGCAGCGCGGCCCCCTGCTCGTCGGCGGCCTTGACGAAGATGTTGCCCGACTGCGCCTGGCCGAAGGCGATCCCGGAGGTCAGGAGCAGTGCGAGCGCCAGGATCCCGGCGCCGCGCCATCCCCTGTTCTTCAGAAACTCCATATGACCTGCCTTTCTCTGTTTTCGTTCGGTGAGGCACCCGAAAACTGCCGAAAGCGTCTGGGTCTCTGCTCGCCCGATAGGAACCTCCTTCCTCCTAGCTGACATCAACCAGGGTTCCGGGACCTGATCCGCATGGCCGGGCTGCGAACCTCCGCGGCCGGCCTCCAAGACGTGAGCTTTGGGAAAAAGCGTACACGAGCGTCTTCCGCCGCTCAAGCAAGAACCCCGCCCCGATTCCGATTTCCGTCGGCCGCTTGTCCGCTCGGGTAACGAGCACCCGAATACTGTCCCTGCAAACGAGTTCAGCGCCGTCCCGGCCCGGCCTTCTCGGCGCCGGTCGGCCCGTCTCGCACCCGATCGCGAGCCGATCTCCGGCGGAATGGATTCCGGTCCTCCGCCCCGTACGCCGGGGTGTCCCCGCGGGCCGCCCCTCAGCGGGAGGGGATGGGCACCGGGCGGCGGCTCTCGTCCACGTTCACGTAGACGATCTCCGCCTCGGTCACCTTCACCGGCTGGCCGGCCCGTCCCCATCGCTCCGACTCGACGTCGACGTGGACGGCGACCGAGGTCGTCCCGATCCGCGTGATCCGGGCGTAGAAGCTGACCACGTCTCCGACGAAGACCGGGGCGTGGAAGACGACCTCCGTCATCTTCACCGTGACGACGCGCTCGCAGAGGGCCCGCGTGGCGACGGCGCCGGCCTGGTCGAGATAGGCGAGGAGGATCCCGCCGAAGATCGTGCCGTGGGCGTTCGTGTCCCGCGGCAGCATCGACACGCGGATGGCGGGCTCCGGGCGGGGGGCGTCGATTTCCGTCATCGGTCTTCTCCTCAGCGGCGCCGCCGCTCCGCCGCGCGGGGGAGCGGGAGCCGTCCGCCGGCTCCGGTGAGAGGGCTGCCGGCCGGCGCCAGGCTCTCCTCGGGCGCCAGCGAGGCCAGGTCGGCCTCGGCCGCCCGGGCCTCGCCGGTCCGGCCGAGAGCCCGGAGGGCGCGGGCCCGGAGGGCGAGGACGTCGACGTCGAAGACGCCCGTGTCGCGCGCCCGCTCGCTGGCGAGGAGCGCCTCGGCGGGGCGCGAGAGCCGTTCGTAGAGGGCGGCGAGGAGTCGCTGTTGTTCATCGGCG
>DAOMFB010000302.1:0-4200 GCA_035429585.1 Thermoanaerobaculia bacterium | reverse complement strand
ATCGCAGTGCAGCGCTGTTCGCGGCCGGAGTGTCCGGGGCGGTCCGGCCCCGGCGTCAAACCGACGAGCCTCAGGAGGCGGTCTTGGCCGGCTCCTCCTCCCACGGCGGGAGGATCTTGACGAGGGCCCAGAGAATCACGAAGGGGAGGATCAGGAAGATGATCGCCGGGAGAAGCCCTTGCCGCGTGGCGAACGCCATCTTGTACGTCGTGTAGCCGAGGAAGCTCTTCGAGAAGAGCTGGCCGCCGATGACGACGTTCCAGCGCATGGCGAAGATGCCGATGAGCGTCAGGACGCCGGCCAGGACGTAGATCCCCTTGCGCGCCCCTTCGGTCAGCTTCACGAGCTGTGTCAGGGCGAGGAGGCCGATCGGGACGATCGTGCCGAAGACGATCTGGATCAGGATCTGCGAGGTGTACAGCTTCGTCCGGACCATGAAGTCCAGGCTCTGGAACGACTCGTCCGCCTCGTAGATCCGGTGGATCAGGTCGAGCATCTCGATCGCGAAGTCGATCAGGAACGCGTAGAGGAGGTACCGGGCGATCGTGTCGACGCAGGGGATGTCGATCTCGATCCCCTTCAGGAAGCAGGTCGCCATGTACATGAGCATGACGAGGGCGATGCCCGAGACGATGGCCGAGAAGAGGAAGACGATCGGCATGACGGGGGTGGACCACCACGGGTTCGCCTTGATCGATCCGAAGATGAACCCGACATACCCGTGCAGGAGGAAGGCCGACGGGATGCCGATGATCGTCAGGAACCGGCCGACCTTGTCGTCGACCCGGAGGGACTCCTCGCCGATGTCGTCGATGCCGAGCGTCATCACCTTGTAGAGCGTCTTCTTCCACCCGGTCTCGGCCCGCGCCATCAGGACGATCTCCTTCCGGTAGTCGAGCCAGATCTCGAGGACGAGGACCGCCATGAGGTACCAGAGGTAGACGAACCCGAACATCGCCATGGCCGAGGTCGTGTGCGGCGTCAGGTACATCTCGTAGGACCGCTCCGGGTGCCCGAGGTGGAGCTGGAGGGGGAGGGGAGCGACCAGGAGGAAGGCGAGGGCCGTCAGGAGGGCGAGGCGGTAGGTCGGCTTGACGGCCTGGACGTTGAAGACCCGCTCGAGCGACGCCAGGATGAAGGCGCCCGCGACGAGGCCGGTGAGGAAGGGGTAGAGGACGATCAGGACGCTCCACTGGAGCTCGATCTCGTTGGGGTACATGTACCCCTGGACCGCGTGGAGAAGGGCTTCCTGCATGGTCTACCTCACCGTCCCGTCGAGGTTCGCGTAGTACATCTTCGAGCCCGTCGCCATGTGGGGCTTCAGGACCTGGACCGTGTGGGTCCGGAGGAACTCGTGGACGGGGTCCTTCGGGTCCTTCAGGTCGGCCAGCCGCCGGGCGCCGGTGGGGCAGGCCTCGCAGCAGGCGGTCGTCAGCCCCTTCGTGATCCGGTGGTAGCAGAGGTTGCACTTGTCGACCGTCTCGGAGGCGGGGTGGATGTACCGGCAGCCGTACGGGCAGGCCTGGATGCAGTACCGGCAGCCGAGGCAGTAGGTCTTGTCGACGAGGACGGCGCCGTCCGGGGTCTCGAAGGTGGCCCCGACGGGGCAGACCTGGGTGCAGGGCGAGTGGGCGCACTGGTTGCAGAGCTTCGGGACGAAGAAGCTCTTGGCCCCGTCGGCCGGCGGGTACTTCTCGGGGAAGCCGTCGTAGCCGCCGTTGGGCGAGTCGACGTCGGGGTGCTCCGACCAGCCTCCCTCCACGTGGTACCGCTCCACCCAGGTGCGGAAGTAGAAGGGCTCGAGGGGGACGTTGTTCTCGCTCTTGTCGGCCCGGACGCAGTTGCCGCAGCCGATGCACTTCGCGATGTCGATGACCATCCCCCAGTAGTGGTCCGCCGTCTGGTAGGCGGGCTCCATCTCCTTGCCGGATTCGGCCGCCTCCAGGAAGGCGGCGGCGGGGCCGGTGACGAGGAGGAGCTTCCCGGCCGTGATGAGGAAGTCGCGGCGTCCGGTCGTCATGACTTCGGCTCCTTGTCGGGGGCGTGCGACGCATGGCAGCCGTGGCAGTCGCCGCCGTCCATGTGCGTCTTCGGGTCGATCTGGGGGAACGTCTTCGGCTTGGCGACGTTCACGAGGTGGCACCGGAGGCAGAGCGTCTTCGGCTCGGGCTTCACCGGCTTGACGGCCGAGGGGTCGTCGGCGTGCCGGCCGAGCGCCCCGTGGCAGGCCTCGCAGCCGACGCCGGCGTGCTTCCCCTTCGCCAGCTCGTCCCGCTTGTCCGTGTGGCAGTCGCCGCAGACGGCGCGGCCGGCGTGCACCAGCGTCCGGTTCCGGTTGTCGTTGAGCGCCCCCGCCCGGTAGTGCCCGTAGTCGCCGAAGCCCTTCGGCACGAACAGGGCGCGGGCGATCACGAAGAAGACGAAGCCCGCGACGAACAGAGCCGCCATGCGGACAAGGTGTTCCTTGCCCCTCAGGAACTTATTCATGATGTCGGAAGTTCTAGAAGAAGACCCCGGGCGGCGCCATCCTCAAGCGGATTCAAGCGGGTGATGCACATGCATCAGGCGCTCGTCCGGCGCCGGCGTCCGCACGCCGGACGGGCGTGCGGACGCCGGGGAAGAGCGTCACTTCCGGAGGCCCGTCGTCCGGTCGATCTGGCGGATCTTCAGCCAGAGGAGGAGCGCGAAGACCGAGATGAAGGCCGTGGCGAGGAGGAGCCCGTTCCGGCGGAAGCGGAACTCGGCCCATACCTTCGCCGTCCCCGCCTTCAGCTCGGTCACCGCCTTGCCCGTCGCGTCGGAGCTCCGGAGGAAGTCGCTCCGGTCGAAGGTGTGGATGGCGAGCCGGGTCTTCCGGAGGGCGTCGTTCACGTTCGACGCCTGGAACCGGAGCTCGTCCACGTCGAAGCCCCGCTCGGCGAGGTGGTCGATCTCCTTGTTGAGCGAGGCGCCGTCGGACGCGAGGCCGGTCACGGTCGTGTAGAAGAAGGTGGCCGTCTCGATGCACTTCGGCTCGCCGAATTGCTTGTGGCAGTCGACGCAGAGCCCCGTGTCGCCGGGCTTCATCATCGCGTCGGTCGGGGTCTCGATCAGGTGGTTGTTGTGGCAGGTGGCGCACTCGGGCCAGCGATGCTGCTCGAAGGCCTTCTTGTGCGGGCTCCCGTCGAAGAGGGTTCCGTTCCCGGCGTGGCAGTTCCGGCAGACCTGCGAGACGTAGGCCGTCTCGGGCTGCAGGGCGGCGTGGTTCCCGTGGCAGCCGTTGCAGGCGGGGGCCCCGGCGTCGTGCTTCTTCAGGACCGCGAGGCCGTGGACGCTCTTCTTCCAGAGCTCGAGCTGGTTCGTCGGGAGCGGCTTGCCGTCCCGCAGGGTGTAGCCCTTCATGTACTCCGGATTCGCGTGGCAGCGGCCGCAGGTGGCCGGGATGTTCTCGTGGAAGACGAGGGAGGCCGGGCTGTCGGGGCCGCGGATGCCGTGGACGCCGTGGCAGCTGACGCACTGGGCGGGCTTCGGGTCTTTCTTCCCGAGGAGGAGCTGCCCGTGGCGGCTCGTCTGGTACTTCTGGAGCTGGTCGACCGGGAGCTTCGGGTTGTAGTCCCGCATGAACTCGCTCGAGGAGTGGCAGCGGGCGCAGAAGCCCGGGATCCAGGAGGGGTCCTTCTGCCGGACCTCGGACTTGGGCCAGCGCTTGTAGATCTCCGGGGACATCTCCTTGTCCGTGGGCTTGCCGCCGTGGCAGCCGGAGCACATGAGCCCGCGCCGGAAGTGGACGTCGTTGACGACTTCGGCGAGGTCGAGGTGTCCCTGCGGCCCGCTCTTGTCCTCGCGGACCCGGAAGAGGATCTCGTCGGGCAGGTCCGGGTTCGAGTGGCAGAGGACGCAGTTGTCCGAGAGGACGAGCTCCATCTTGCGGTCGTCGAGGTCGAGGGCGAGGAGGGTGGCGAGGTGGGCGGCGGAGCCGAGGAAGCCCGAGTCCGACGCCGCGAAGAACAGCTGCTGGGCGTGGCTCGGCAGCTCCCGGAAGCGGGCGCGCGCCTTCTCGGACAGGACCGGCTTCCCCTTCTCCTCGGCGAGGTAGATCTTCCGGAACGCCTCGGGCCAGCCGCTCTCGGCCACGTGGCCGGGAGCGGCCTTGTCGGACGCCGGCGGCTTCTCGTCCGCGCGCGCGGGCGGCGAGCCGGCGAGAAGGGTCGCGGCCACGAG
>DAOMFB010000301.1:0-4213 GCA_035429585.1 Thermoanaerobaculia bacterium | reverse complement strand
GTGCCCTCGACAAATCTGTAGAAAACCGAGTCCCCGCCGACAGGAACGTCGTATCGGGCTCCCCACCCCCGCGGGACTCGGTCAGCGCCTCGGCCGCCACGATCCGCCCGGCGAGGAGGGGCTTCAGGGACTTCTCCTTCTGCCCGGGGGTGCCGAACGCGTTCAGCGCCTCGCCCACGATGCTCGGCATCGCGAAGGCGCGAACCTCGTCTCGCAGCCGCCGCTGGGGGTCGGAAAGGAGGACGTCGAACATGGGAGCCTCCGGCGCGAGCCGGCTCAATCTCCTCCGCGCGCGACGAAGCTGTCAGGGACGCGAGGCACGCCCGACTCTCGGCGCCCGGGAACCGGCGGCGCCCGGGCCGAACGAGGAGGACCGCAGCCTTGCGGGGAACCGGACGCTGATCTTCGCTCCCTCCTTCTTCGTCTTCCCGTAGCCGGAGGAGAGCCTTCGCCCGGAGCCGTATCCGCCTCGCTCCCGGGCTCGCCGGACCCCGTTCGGGGGGCCGAATCCAGGGCCCCGCGGCTCTCGTAGGAGGGGGCGAGCCCCGGCGAGGGGCCTTCCGGAGGAAGTCATGCCCAAGCCCAACCGCACCGTTCTCGACGAAGCGAAGAAGAGGGAAGACGCCTGGGTCCGGGAGCAGGAGAAGGATCGGCTGGAGAAGGCGCGGCAGGAGGAGCAGCGCCGCGCCTGGCGCGCCCGTCTGGCCCAGGTCGCCGGCGTTTCCGACGAGAAGTTCCTCGACGACCTCGAAGAGCACGGCTTCGCCCCGGAGACGGTTTCCCTTCTCTTCACGAGCCCCCTGTTCATGGTCTCGTGGAGCGACGGCGAGGTCAGCCCGCCGGAGCGCGAGGCCATCCTGGACGCGGCGCGCCGCCGGGGCCTCGAGCCGGAGGGACCGGCCTGGGCGAGGCTCGAGGGATGGCTCGCGGCCCGGCCCGGCCCTTCGTTCTTCGAGTACGCGTTCGCGCTGTTGAAGCGGATGCTGGATGCCAACCCGGAGGCCAAGCCCCAGGTGGCGCGCGGGATCGTGGAAGAGGCGGTCCGTGTGGCGGAGGCCTCGGGAGGCTTCTTCGGGATCGGCCGGCGAGTCTCGGGCGAGGAGCGGACGGTCCTCGACCGGATTGCGGCGGAGCTCGGCGCGTCGCTTCCCGGCCCGCGCTGACAGCCGGAGAAGCAGGCTTTCCGGCCCACCCGCGGCTCGGGCGCCGCCACGGCCCCGCCCGGGGGGCCTCGCGAGGGGGGCGGGCCCCCGGGTCGGGGCGGTCATTCGCCGGGGGAGCGGCCCGTGGGGTGATCGGCGAATAGACTAGGGACCCGAAACCCCGACCCGAGGCCCCGTTCGAGGAAGGCCCTCGAGAGGAGAAATCGCCGTGCCTGTCCCCCCGCCGATCCACGAGCCCCACAAGTTCAAGACCGTCCGCCTCGTGTCGTTCCCGTCGCTCGAGGAGCGGAAGCGGAGCCTGGCCCGCGCGCACTTCAACGTCTTCAACCTGATGCCCTCGGAGATCGCCTTCGACATGGTCTCGTTCGGGACGAGCGCCGTCAGCCAGGAGCAGCTGGCCGGCCAGCTCGTCGGCGACGAGGCATACGCCGGGGCGCGCAACTTCGAGACGCTGGCCGAGACGGTGACCCGGGTGCTCGGCCACACCTACCTCTGCCCGACGCACAACAGCCTCGGCGCCGTGAAGCTGATCGTCGCGACGCTCACGCCGAAGGGCTCCCTCATCCCGAGCAACGCCCGGGGCCGCGTCGACGTCCACGCGCCGCGCGGCATCGAGATCGCGGACGTGAGGGACCACGCCGAGGCCGTCTTCACGGGGAACGTCGACCTCCGCCGGCTCGAGGAGCTGCTCGGGAAGCGCCGGGCCGCGATCGTCGGGATGCAGTCCTTCGCCGACGGCCAGCACCCCTTCAGCCTCGAGAACCTGAGGGCCGTCCGGGCCCTCGCGGACCGGCACGGCCTCCGGCTCGTGCTGGACGTCTCGCGGGTCCTCGAGAACGCGTGGTACGTCCAGCGGCACGAGGCCGGGCAGGCGGACCGGACCATCGCCGAGCTCGTGAAGCTGATCTCCAAGACCGCCCACGTCGTCCTCCTCGACGGCGCGCAGGACCCGAAGTGCCCGACGGGCGGCCTCCTCGCCACGGACAACCCCGCGGACCACGAGCGCTTCATGAACGAGGTCGTCGTGTACGAGGGGCTCCACACGTACGGCGGCATGTCGGGCCGGACGATGGAGGTCCTGGCGCGGGGCCTCGCCGAGATGTGCGACGAGGCCGAGGTGCAGTGGGTGATGCACCAGACGGAGACGTTCACCTCGCGGCTCCGGGACGCGGGCGTCCCGCTGGAGCGGGGCTGCGACGGCGCGTACCTCAGGGCCGACGAGATCCTGCCCCGCGTGACGCTCTATCCGGCGCACGCGCTCGCCGCCGCGCTCTACCAGACGTCGGGCGTCCGCGCGCTCGTGACGGGCCTCGCCGGGCGCGACGACCTCCTCCCGGTCCAGATCCCGCGCCTCGCAATGAGCTCGACGCAGCTCGACGCCGTGGCCGGCGCGGTGATCGACCTCTTCCGCCAGCGGGACCGCGTGGCGCCGCTCGACGTCGAGTCCGAGGGCGCCTGGCACGACGAGCTGAAGTTCCGGTCGGTCCTCGCGGACCTGACGCCGTACGCCCTGGACACGACGCCGTACGTCGTCCACACGGTGGAGCCCATCGTCCGGACCGACCGGGGCGAGCGCGAGCGGGCGATCCGCCGGGCCGGCTGGAACACGTTCCTCCTCCGCTCGGCGGAGGTGACGATCGACCTGCTCACCGACTCGGGCACGACGGCCATGAGCACCGACCAGTGGGCCGCCTACGACGGCGCCCGCGCCACGCCCGCGACGAGCGACGCGTACGTCCGCTTCGTCGAGGCGATGCGGGAGATCTACGGCTACCAGTACGTCCTGCCGACCCACCAGGGACGCGCGGCCGAGCAGATCCAGAGCGAGGTCCTGATCCGGCCCGGCCAGCTCGTGCCGGGGAACATGTACTTCACGACGACGAAGGTCCACCAGGAGCTGGCCGGCGGCCTCTTCGTGGACGTCATCGTGGACGAGGCCCACGACCCGCGGAGCGAGTTCCCGTGGAAGGGGAACGTCGACCTCGCGAAGCTGGACTCCCTCGTGAAGGAGAACGGCGCCGGGAACATCGCCTACGTCTCGTTCGAGTTCTCGGTGAACATGGCGGGCGGCCAGCCGGCCAGCATGGACAACATCCGCGAGGTCTATGCGTACTGCCGGCCGAAGGGGATCCCGGTCCTCTTCGACGCGACGCGGGCGGTCGAGAACGCCTACTTCATCCAGAAGAGGGACCCGCGCTACGCGAAGGCCGCCATCCGCGACATCGTGCGGGAGATGATGGCCCACGGCGACGGCTGCACCGTCTCCGGCAAGAAGGACTTCCTCGTCAACATCGGCGGGCTCCTCGCGTTCAAGGACTGCGAGGCGTGGGCGCGTGCGGCGGAGGACAAGCTCCGCGTCTACGAGGGGGGCGTGCGGGACGGCGGCCTCGCCGCCTCGGACCTGGCCGCGATGGCGCGGGGCGTGGAGGAGATGCTCGACGACCGGTACATCCGTTCGCGCGTCGAGCAGGTCGCCTGGCTCGCGGACCGGCTGACGGCGGCCGGCGTCCCCATCGTCCTTCCGGTCGGGGGGCACGCCGTCTTCATCGACGTGAAGAGGTTCCTGCCGCACGTGGACCAGGACGAGTACCCCGCCCAGCGCCTCGCGGCGGAGATCTACCTCGAGACGGGCGTCCGGGCGATGGAGCGGGGGAACGTGTCGAAGGGACGCGACGCCGAAGGGAGGAACCACCGGCCGGCCCTGGAGCTGGTCCGGCTCACGATTCCGCGGCGCGTCTACTCGAACGACCACATGAACGCCGTGGCGGACGGGATCGCGCGCCTCTACGAGAGGCGGTCGGAGATCGGAGGGCTCCGCTTCGTCTACGAGCCGCCCACCCTCCGCTTCTTCCAGGGGCGCTTCGAGCCGGCGAGCTGACGTCCGGGGCGTCAACCGGGACGCCCCCGCCGACGTCTCAATCCGGTGATGCCCCTCGCCCGCCTCCTCCCGCCGCCCGACACGCTTGCGGGTAGTGCTCACCGCGGGCTCGCCCGTCTCGGCGTCACCGCCGCGAGCCGGGCCGTCCGCACGGCGCTCGGCGCCGTCTTCT
>DAOMFB010000300.1:0-4216 GCA_035429585.1 Thermoanaerobaculia bacterium | reverse complement strand
GCTCACGAGGGTGTTCACCTCGCGGGCCATCTCCTGCAGGAGGAAATCGAGCTTGCGGCCCACGGCCTGGGCCTCGCCCGTGAGCTCCTCGAACTGACGGCAATGGCTCTCGAGCCGCGCCAGCTCCTCGGGGCTCTTCCCCAGGGGGTATCCGGCGAGGATCCGCTTGTTCATGAGAACGGTTCTCAGGATCCCCTTCTCCAGGTAGCGCCGGGGCGAGGTCCGGACGGCGGCGGGGAGGAGGGCCACCCGCCCCGCCCGCCTCCGGCGCGCCGCGAAGTCGACGTCCTCCAGCAGCGGCCACGGGCGGTGGCCGCCGAGCCGCTCGTAGACGTCTCGCCGCACGAAGGGCGCCTGGTCGCCGTACGGCACCCGCGTCAGGGCCGTCCGGACGTTCGCCCAGAAGGCGACGAAGGCCATCCGGGCGCCGCCGCCGGCGAAGGCGAGGCGAAAGGCGCCGCCCGCGGCCCCGCGCGCCACGGCCTCCTCCACGAGCGCCCGCCATCCGGGCGGGAGCGCCGTGTCGGCGTGGAGGAAGAGGAGCACGTCGCCCCGCGCCCGCCCGGCGGCCTCCGCCAGCCGGGCCCCCCGCGGCCCCTCGCCCTCCGCGAGGAGCACCTCGACGCCGTCCTCCGCGAGGGCCAGCGCCGCCTGCCGCGCCCCGGGCGGCTCGCCGCGGAGGGGGACGATGAGCGTGATCACGGCGACGGGGTAGCATGTTGCCAGAGATGGCCTTCGGCTTCGTCCTCGTCGGCGGGCACTCGGGGCGCATGGGGCGCGACAAGACCGTTCTGCCGTACCGCGGCGTCCCGATGGCGCTCTGGCAGGCGGAGAAGCTCTCGCTCGTCTGCGGGCGCGCGGCGCTGGTCGGGAAGCAGCGGGGGCCGTTCTCGGGCGCGCCGTACGCGTTCGTGGAGGACGGGGCCGAGCCGCTGGCCGCGGCCTTCGGCGTCGTGGCGGCTCTCGCGTGGAGCCCGGAGGAGACCAACATCATCCTCGCGGCCGACGTGCCGCGCTGCCCCGAGGCGTTCCTCGCGGCGCTCCTCGAGGTGGCCGAGGCGATCCAGGCGCCCGCCATCGTCCCGGTGTCGGGCGGGCGCCCGCAGACCCTCTGCGCCGTCTGGCGGAAGAGCGCCCTCGTCCCGCTGACGGGGCGCCTCGCGGCGGGGGACTACTCGCTCCAGGGGGCGCTCGTCGCGCTCGGGGCGGTGCTGATCCCGGAGGAGGAGACCGCGCGGATGCCGGGAGGGGACCCGTCGAGCTTCTTCAACGTCAACACGCAAGAGGACTACGAGCGGCTGGAGCATGAGGCGGCTGACGCATCTTGGCCCTGACGGGGCGGCGCGGATGGTGGACGTCTCGGCGAAGCGCCCGACCGTCCGGACGGCGGCCGCCCGGGCCGTGGTGACGCTCGGGGCGAAGGCCTACCGGGCCCTCGACGCCGCCGAGAACGCGAAGGGGGACGCCCTCGCCGTCGCCCGCCTCGCCGGCATCCAAGCGGCGAAGCGGACCGCCGACTGGATCCCGCTCTGCCATCCGCTGGCGTTCGATTCGGTGTCGGTGGACGTCGTCCGGCGGCCGAAGGGACACGCCGTGGAGATCCGGACCGCCGTCCGCGGGACGGGAAAGACCGGATTCGAGATGGAGGCGCTCGTCGCCGCGTCCGCGGCCGCGCTGGCCCTCTACGACATGTGCAAGGCCGCCGACAAGGGGATCGTCATCGGCCCGGTCGAGCTGGTCGGAAAGAGCGGCGGGAAGAGCGGCAGCTGGCGCCGGGGCCGCTGACCGTCAGCCGGCCCCGAGCAGCTTCCGCGAGACGGCCCGCGCCACGAAGCGGAGCCGGTCGCTCCACGGCAGGCGGAGGAAGTTCGTCTTCACGACGCCCCGGGTGAAGAAGGTCTTCGTCGAGTAGTCGATCGCCGTGTCGACGAGGACGGGGCGCCCCTCGCCGGCCACCTCCTTCGCCCGGCGGACGACGGACGGGATCCCGGCGTCGCGCGAGAGCGTCAGCGCCTCGACGCCGAGCGCGCGGGCGAGGGCGGGCAGGTCGTGGTCCGGCAGCGTGCTCAGGCTCTTGCGGCCGAGCGCCGTCGACTGGAACTGGGCGATCTGCGCCAGCTCGCGGTCGCGGAGGACGAAGACCGCGACGCCGAGCCGGTTCTGGACCGCCGTGAGGAGCTCGAGCCCGGTCATCAGGAAGGCGCCGTCCCCGGCGAGAGCGACGACGGGGGCCTCCGGCCGCGCGAGCTTCGCGCCGAGGGCGGCCGGCACCGCGTACCCCATGCACGAGAAGTCGACGGGGGCGAGGAGCCGCCCCGGCCGGTCGAGGCGCAGCCCCTCCACCGCGAGAAACGTGCCGTTCCCGCTGTCGGTCGTGAAGACGGTCTCGGGCCCGAAGGTCTCCTGAAGCGCCCGGAGGAGGAGGTGCGGCGTTACGCGCTCCTCCGACGGGACCGCCACCTCGCGCATCGCGTCCGCGCGCCCTTCCTCGATGTGGCGCCGGAGCGCGCCGTCGGCGAGGCGCGGTGCGAGCTGCGGCAGGAGCGCCGCCACGAAGGCGCCGGCGTCGGCGGCGATCGAGAGGTCGGCGGGGAAGTTCCGGCCGGGGACGGACGGGTCGACGTCCACGTGGATCAGCGGCCGCTTCGGAGAGATTCCGTAGCTTCCGGTCGCCACCTCGCCGAACCGGCAGCCGATGGCGAGGGTCGCGTCGCAGGTGGCGGCCACGGCCCGGGCGAAGGGGGGCGCCGCGTCGCCGAAGCCGGGCCAGAGCCAGAGCGGATGGGACTCGGGAAAGACCCCCTTCCCCTGGAACGTCGTCGAGACGGGGGACTCGAGCTTCTCCGCCAGCGCCACGAGGTCGGCTCCCGCCCCCGCCGCGCCGAGGCCGAGGTAGAGCAGCGGCCGGCGGGCGGAGGAGAGGAGCTTCGCCGCCTGCGCCACGGCCTCTTCCGGAGGGGAAGGCGGCGCCGGCTCGGGCGCGGGGGGGGCGAGTTCCGCCTCGTGCCGGAAGAGGTACTGGTCGGCCGGGACCTCGACGAAGACGGGCCCCGGGACGCCGGATCGCGCGATCCGGCAGGCGCGGCGGACGACCTCGTGCAGCTCGGCGCCCGAGGCGGGAAGGAGCTGCGCCTTCGTGACCGGCCGGGCGATGGCCAGCTGGTCCACGTCGTGGAGCTGGAAGGCCTTCCCGGTGTCGCGCCGGATGCCGCAGCCGAGGATCAGCATCGGGATGCCGTCCAGGTACGCCTCGGCGATCCCCGAGAGCGCGTGCGTGAGGCCGGCTCCCGGCACGACGTTCACGCAGGCCATCCGGCCCGAGGCGCGGAAGGCGGCGTCCGCCATGAACGAGGCGCTCTGCTCGTCGGTCACGAGGACGGCGCGGACGGTGGAGTCGTGGAGCGCGTCGTACAGCTCGATGTTGTGCGTCCCGGGAATCCCGAAGGCCAGCGCGATCCCCTCGTCCTCCAGCGCCTTCACCACCAGCTCGGCGCCGGTCCGCGGCGCGGTCACCGGGAGCTCCCGGGGGGACCGAGGAGGGAGCCCGCGTCCTCGCGGATTCGCTCGGCCGCGCGGTCGGCCAGCGCCATGATCGTCAGGTACGGGTTGATCTCCAGCGAGTCGGGGAAGAGGCTGGAGTCGGCCACGAAGAGCCACGGCAGGCCGTGGACCCGCCCCCACGCGTCCGTCACCGAGTCCGAGGGCCCGTTCCCCATGCCGCAGCCCCCCATCAGGTGCGCCGCCGAGACGGAGATCTTCCCGGCCTTGAAGTTCCGCTCGTGGATCCGCGTGTCGATCGAGCCCGCCTCCTCGCGCGAGAGGAGCGGCGGGTCCGCCGAGGGGGCGTGGACGCGGAGCGCCCCGGCGGCGAAGAAGATCCTCGCGGCGGCGCGCGTGGCGCGGACGAGGGCCGTCACGGTCCCGGGCGTGAAGGTGTAGTGGACGACGGGCTTTCCGTCCCTGTCCACCGACACCCGGTTCCCGGCCGTCGCGTGGTCGCAGGCCAGGACGAGGATCATCTGCAGCCGCGAGAAGGCCCGCATCAGGGCGCCGTGCGGCGCGCCGAAGCCGGTCAGGTTCTTCGCCGTGGTGAAGGGAAAGTACATGCAGGTCTCGAGGAGGAAGCCCTCCTCCACGGCCCGGTCCAGGAAGTAGCTCTTCGGGTGCCCGACGTCGTTCGTGATCGGGCGCTCGTGCTCGCCGACGAGGATGTGGG